>NZ_JBFUFU010000003.1:0-254955 GCF_056403275.1 Mycobacterium sp. P2_H7
GAACGACACGGCCGCCACACCGCCGACTTCACCACCCCCACCGGGGCCACCTACCGATCGACTGCCCCACCCCTACCCGGGCCGCCCACCCGAAGACGGCTCAGCATCGCCGAAGGACGACTCAGCGTCGACCTCATCACCTTCGACGCTGCGTAGCCGTCGGATCGACCGGGCGGCCGGTCCACCGCGGTGCCCGGTTCTCCAGGTGGGCCCGCACCCCCTCGCGGGCATCGTCGTGGGCCATCACCTCGAGGTGGATATCGGTCTCCCTGGCGCCCACCTGGTCCCGGGTCAGCCCGAACGAATCCCACAGCAGTCGCTTGCTCGCGGCCACCGACATCGGCGCGGTGTTCTCGGCGATGTCACGGGCGACCTCCAGTGCGGCGGGCAGTACCTCGGCGGCATCGAGCGCCCGGCTGCCGAGCCCGAGCTCGACCGCGCGCCGCCCGTCGAAAGTTACTCCCGTGAAAAGGATTTCCGCGGCAGCCGAGATACCCACCAGTCGGGGCAACACCCAGTGGGAGTAGGCGTCGCCCACCACCCCGCGGCGCACCTGCACCACGCCGTAGCGGGCATCGGCCGCGAAGATCCGGATGTCGCATTGCAGGGCCAGCGTCAGACCGAGACCGATGGCGTGCCCGTTGACCGCCGCGATCACCGGCTTGTCCAGGCTCCAGGCCGGCACGTCGATGCCGGCGGCACTGAAGCCCTCGGCCGGTTCGGCGAAGGTCCGGTCGCCTTCACCCAGGTCGGCGCCCGCACAGAMCGCGGGCGGCGCGCCGGTGAGCACCACGGCACGGACCGTATCGTCGGCGTCGCAGCGGCGGTAGGCGTCGGCAAGTTCGTCACGCATCCCGTCACCGACGGCATTGCGCCGGTGCGGGCGGTTCAACGTGATGACCGCGACGCCGCCGGCCATGTCCAGACGCACGGTCCGATACTCATCCACCACATCATCATGGCCACCCGTTGCCGGGCTCGCCATGGTGTTCGCCGGTGTCTGCATGGGCGCGTGCGTGCGTACCCATTGGAACAGCTCCAATCAGCCGTTACGCCGGCTTGCCGCGATGGTCAGCCAGAGCCGCGACCGGCACCGCTGAACTCCCCTGTACCGCAAGCACGTTCGCGTCGGCTGCAATTAACTCTGTAACAGAGGTAATATGGCGCAGGTGGACACCTCCGCCGACCTCAGCACCGAACTGTTCAGCGTGGTCGGTCGCTTCCGGAGGCAGCTGCGCCGATCCACCGGTGGCGGCGGTTTCGACCGTTCCGGCCTGACGCAGTCCCAGGTGGAGCTGCTCCGTCTGGTCGGGCGCAATCCCGGCATCTCCGTACGCGAGGCCGCCACCGAGCTCAGCCTGGCGGCCAACACGGCCTCCACTCTGGTCTCCAAACTCACCGCCGACGGACTGCTCATCCGGACCGTCGACGACGTCGACCGCAGGGTCGGACGGCTCCATCTGGCGGCGCCGGCGCAGCGCATCGCCGACGACTCGCGCCATGCCCGCCGCGCCGCCCTGGCCGACGCCCTCGAAGAGCTCGACCCCGCCCAACTCGACGAGCTGACACGGGGCCTCCACGTCCTCGCCGAACTGACCCGGATACTCCAGGAGAGGCAGCCATGACACCCGCCATCGAATGCCGACGGCTCACCCACCGCTACGGCCAATTCACCGCCGTGCACGAACTCGACCTCGACGTGCGCAGCGGCGAGACCATGGGACTGCTCGGCCCCAACGGCGCGGGCAAGACCACCGTCATCCGCGTGCTCACCACGCTGACGCCGGTCCAGTACGGCGACGTCCGGATCTTCGGGCTGGACTCCCGGCGCGACACCATGGATATCCGGTTCAACATTGGCTATGTCCCCCAACAACTTTCGATCGAGGCGGCGCTGACCGGCCGGCAGAACGTCGAGCTGTTCGCCCGCTTGTATGACGTACCGCGCCGGGAACGTCCCGCCCGCGTCGCCGACGCGCTGGCCGCCATGCAACTCTCCGACGTCGCCGACAACGTGGCGGGCACCTACTCGGGCGGCATGGTGCGCCGCCTTGAACTGGCCCAGGCGCTGGTGAACCGCCCGTCGCTGCTGCTGCTCGACGAACCGACGGTGGGCCTGGATCCGATCGCCCGTGACAGCGTGTGGGAGCAGGTCGGCCGGATGAAAGCGGAATTCGGGATGACCGTGCTGTTGACGACGCACTACATGGGCGAAGCCGACGCGCTGTGCGACCGGGTGGCGCTGATGCACCACGGCCGCCTCCAAACCGTCGGCACCCCAGCCGAACTGAAGGCCACGGTCAGCGACACCGCCACGTTGGAAGACGTCTTCCGGCACTACGCGGGCTCCGATCTCGACGAACCCACGCAGGCGGGACTGCGTGAGGTGCAGGCGGCTCGCAGAACGGCGCGTCGTGTCAGCTGAAACCTTCACCCTGGTCCGGGCACCGCACGGCTGGCGCCGGGCGCACGGCCTGATCCAGCGGATCGGCGCCTTCGCGCTGGTCGAACTGCAGAAACTGCGGCATGACCGCACCGAACTGTTCACCCGGATGGTGCAGCCGGCGCTGTGGCTTCTCATCTTCGGCCAGACGTTCAGCCAGCTGCGGGTCATCGACACCGGCCACGTCGACTATCTGGCGTTCCTGGCCCCCGGCATCATCGCCCAGTCCGCCCTGTTCATCTCCATCTTTTACGGCATCCAGATCATCTGGGACCGCGACGCCGGCATCCTCGCCAAGCTGATGGTGACCCCGGCACCGCCGTCGGCGTTGGTCACCGGGAAGGCCTTCGCCGCGGGCGTGCGGTCGGTGGTGCAGGTCATCGGTGTGGTGGCCCTGGCCTATCTGCTGGGCGTGCACATGACCGTCAATCCGCTGCGCATTCTGGGTGCGATGGCGGTGGTGGTGCTGGGGTCGGCGTTCTTCGCCTGCCTGTCCATGTCGCTGGCCGGACTGGTCCGCAATCGGGACCGGTTGATGGGCATCGGTCAGGCCATCACCATGCCGCTGTTCTTCGCCTCCAATGCGCTGTATCCGGTGGACGTCATGCCGCAGTGGCTGCGTTGGCTCTCGGCGGTCAATCCGCTGAGCTACGAGGTGAATGCGTTGCGCGGCTTGCTGATCGGCACGCCCACCAACGCCTGGCTCGACATCACCGTGCTGGTGGTCGCGGCGGTGCTCGGCATTGCGACCGCCTCGGCGCTGCTGCGCCGGCTTGTCCGCTGAGACACACCCACCACATATCGGAAACCCAGTTTCGTGGCGTTGAGTTGAGCCATGAACGCAGACGCTGCACGAGTCGTCGTCGTACTGGACGCGGGAAGCATCGGGGGATGCCATGCGGCCCAGGCCTTGCTGGCCGACGGCTGCAAGGTGGTGGCCACCGACAGGCACGCCGCCGACCTGGTCCGGATCATCTACGGCCAGCGGGCGGACAACCTGCTGCTCCTGGCGGCAGGCCCCGACCAATTCGGCCAGGTACTGGCCAGGGCGAGAACACGATTCGGCCGGGTCGATGCCGTCATCCGGCCGACGCAGTATCCCCTGCCGCTCTCAGCGTGACGGCGCCGTGAGGTCATACACCGTCGTCGACCCGATGACCGTGGCCGGGAAATGCGCGGCCACCCACTGCGTGATGTCGCCGTGATTGCGGGTGGTCAACGACGGACCGTGCCCGGACGCCTTCTCCACCAGGTAGTAGGCGACCTGACGGCGCGCCACGTCGTCTTCGAACTGCGCCAGCGTCGGTGCCGGGTCGGTGCCCGAGAAACCACCGATGGCCATAACGGCGGTGTGCGTCGAAAGTTCCAGGGCCGCAGCACTGTTGGATCGTTCGACCGCCGCCGACCACGGCGCGGTGCTCGCCGTCAACAACTGCTGCAGCGCCGGGGTGTCCACGTCACGACCCCACATGCCGATGTCCTTCCCGGTGCGGTGCGGGCCGACCGTCGGGCCGCTGCCCTGATGCGCGTTGGCGACGGTGGCCACCGCGTAGGCTGCCGGCCCGAGCAGGGCGGCAGCCACGCCGAGCATCAGCGCCACCACCGGGCTACGGATCCACACCACCAACCCGGCGACGGCCAGCACCACGATGGCCCACCGGATCACCGGCAACCAGTGCGGGTTTCGGTGCAGCAGCCCCCAGCCCCACCCCGCGGTGCCGGCCAACAGTACGGTCAAGCCCACCCGGCCGAACACGCTGTCGCGACGCACCCACATCTGGTGCACCCCGATGGCGAACATCGCGGCCACCGCGGGCGCCAAAGACAGGCAGTAGTAGGCATGCACGGTGCCGTGCATCAGGCTGAGCACCAACCCGTCCACCAGAATCCAGCCACCGAACAGCACCGCGCCCGCCCGGACCGGGTCGGTGCGCGGCGCCCGCCCACGTTCCACCAGCACCAGCACGGCGGCCAGCAGCGCCCCGGGCAGCAGCCACCCGATCTCGAAGCCGTACTCGCCGGTGAACAACCGTGTCACACCATGCGACGTGCCGCCCCAGCTCCCGACGCCGATCGACGCGAAGCTTGAGGTATCACGCCGGCCCAGCACACGCGCAAAACCGTTGTAGCCCAATACCAGATTCATGAAGTTGTTGTCCGAGGAGCCGGCCAGGTACGGCCGCTGCGAGGCCGGCCAGATCAACGTGAGCACCACGAACCAGCCCGCCGACACCACGAACGCCGCCAAGGCGGCCGCCGTGTGCGCGGCCCGGGCCCGCCACGACACCGGGGCGGCCAGCCAGTAGGCCGCGCCGATGGCCGGCAGCACCAGCAGCCCCTCCAGCATTTTGGCCAGGAACGCGAAACCCAGTGCCACTGCGGCCAGTACCAGCCAGCGGGCATCGGGGCGTTGCCAGGCTCGCACCGTGCAGTACGCCGCGATGGTCATCAGCAGCACCATCACCGCGTCGGGGTTGTTGAACCGGAACATCAACGCCGCCACGGGCGTCAACGCCAACGCGGCACCGGCCAGCACCCCGGCCCATGGACCGCTGATCCGGCGGACCGCGCCGTACACCAACGCCACCGACAACACCGCCATCAGCGCCTCGGGCACCAGCATGCTGGCGCTGCTGAACCCGAACAGCTGACCTGACAGGCCCATCACCCACTGCGACACCGGCGGCTTGTCCACGGTGATGAAGTTGTGCGAGTCCAGCGACCCGAACAGCAGCGCCTCCCAGTTCACCGAACCGGCTTGCGCGGCCGCGGCGTAGAACGGGTTACCCATCCCGTTGACGGTGATGTTCCACAGGTAGAGCGCCGCGGTGGCGAGCAGCAACACGGCCGGGACGGCCCTGCCCCGGAGGTAGGTCACATCTGACAGTCAGCCATCGCGACCGTGAACGAACCTGTGAGCGGGCCGTGAGGACGCTGGCTATCCGGCGAGCACCCTCGTGACGGCGCCGAGCGGGATCGGCAGCCAGTCCGGTCGGTAGCGGGCCTCGTAGCCGACCTCATAGACCGCCTTGTCCAGTTCGTAGGCGGCGAGCACCGCGGCTTCTGCGCGTGGGTCGGTGCCGCTGACCGCCGCGTAGCCGTCGCAGAACGCCGTGCTCTGGCGGGCCACCCAGTCCCGCGCGCCGTGGGCCGCGTAGTCGTAGGAGCGCAGCATCCCGGCGATGTCGCGCAGTGCCGAGTCGGGGCGGCGGCGTTCGGCCAGTGGCTGGCCGGGCTCGCCCTCGAAGTCGATGATCAGCCAGGTGGTCGGGGTGCGCAGCACCTGGCCGAGGTGCAGGTCGCCGTGGATCCGCTGCACGGTGCTGGACGCGTCGGTCAGTTCGCGGTAGCGCGTCTCGATCTGCGGCACGAGGTCGTGCAGTTGCGGCACCGCGGCGGCGACCCCGTGCAGCCGCTGAATCCAGGTGTCGACGGGGAAGTTCGTGGTGGATGTGCCGAGCGCCTTCGCCAGGGCGGAGTGCACCGAACCGACCGCTTCGCCGAGTCGGTACGAGTCGGCGGTGAAGTCCACGGTGTCGTCGCCCGCGGCGGCCAGCGCCAGATCCCAGCCGTCGGTCGAGCCAGCGGCGAAGGTGGTGAGCATGCCCAGCGCATAGTCGCCCAACTCGTAAGAGCCCAGCAGTGGGGTCACATACGGATTGCCGGTGAGTGCGCGGGTCAGTTCGATATCGGGGTTGACGCCGGGGATGACGCGCCGGAACACCTTGAGAATCGCCTCGTTGCCGAACACCACGCTGGTGTTGGACTGCTCGGCGCCCAGCCGACGGCCTGCCCGGTCCTGTGGCAGCGGCGCACCCGGTTCGCGCAGGAAGGACACCCGCCCGACGTCGTCCCCGGCCTCCAGCAGGTTCAGCAGGATGCCCGCGGCCGCGGGATCGGCCATGGCGTCGTAGCCGTCGCGGTCGCCGTCGGAGCCGATCCTGGCGTCCTCGGAACCGACGTCCCACCGCACCAGCACCTGGTACTGCTCGGACGGCCCGTCGGTGAAGCGGACGTCGAGCAGGGCCAACTCCAGGTCGGGCGCCAAGGGCACCGTCTGGAGCGGCTGCACCGCGGAAAGTTGCCTGCCACGTCCCGAATACCACCGTTGCGCGGGCAGCCAGGTATCGAACGGAAGATTCACGCTTCGTTCGTACCCGACTGCTCTTGTTCGTACACCCGGGTATGGTGCCGACGTGGCTGATTCCGGCTCTACCCTGCGTGATCACGGCGATCCGGGCGATGCCCCGTCCATCCCGCCGGCCCTTTCGCCCGTCGTCAATGCGACCAGGCCGTCGGCGGCCGAGGAGGCGCGCACCATCGCCGCGTCCACCAACGCCGGCACCCTGGCGACGCTGACCGCCGACGGCGACCCGTGGGCGTCGTTCGTCACCTACGGTCTGGTCGGCGGCGCGCCGGTGCTGTGCGTGTCCAACATGGCCGAGCATGGCCGCAACTTGTTCGGCGATCAGCGGGCCAGCATCGCGATCGTGGCGCCGGATGCTCCGGAGGATCCGCTGGCGTCGGGCCGCGTCACGCTGGCCGGTGTCGCCACCCGGCCCGAGGGCGCCGCCCTCGACGCCGCGCGGCAGGCGCACCTGGACGCGGTGCCCGCCGCCAAGTACTACATCGACTACAGCGATTTCACCTTGTGGGTGCTGCAGGTGCAGCGGGTGCGCTGGGTCGGCGGTTACGGCCGGATGGATTCCACCAGCGGTGCCGAATATGCCGCCGCCGAACCGGACCCGGTGGCCCGCCATGCGGCCGGGGCCATCGCGCATCTCAACGCCGACCATGCCGACGCGCTGACGGCCATCGCCCAGGCCCTCGGCGGGTATCCCGATGCCACCGCCGTCACCTGCACGGCGGCCGATCGGTACGGCCTGGATCTGCGGGTCGTCACGCCCCGCGGCATGGCCTACACCCGGGCCGGCTACGCCGAGCCGATCAACGCGATCGGTGACCTGCGGGCGGCTTCGGTCGAACTCACCCGGCGGGCCCGGCAGGGCTGAGCGGCCGCCATCGGGTGCAATACGATTCCGGGTATGCAGCGTCCGGACACCTGGCAGGCGGCCTTCGATCTGATCCGCACCCGCGCCCACGAACGGCGTGAGGAGCCGTTCCGGTTGGTCAGCGGGCAGCTCAGCCACGACTACATCGACGGCAAGTACGCCATCGACAACGGTGAGCGGCTCACCACCGTCAGCCGCGCGGTGGCCGACCTGGCCGTGCAGCACGGTATCGAGTTCGACGCCGTCGGTGGGCTCACCATGGGTGCGGACCCGCTGGCGCACGGCATCGCGATGGTGACGGGCAAGGCCTGGTTCTCGGTGCGCAAGGAGCAGAAGCAGCGCGGGCGTGAGCAGTGGATCGAGGGCACCCGGCTGCAGGAGGGTGACCGGGTGCTCCTGGTCGACGACGTGATCAGCACCGGTGGGTCGACGGAGAAGGCCTACGAGCGGGTTCTGCAGGTCGGCGCCGTGGTGACGGGCGTGATCCCGATGGTGGACCGCGGCGACGTGGCGGCCGAACTGTTCGGTGGTAAAGGTATCCCGTTCGTCGCGCTGGTCACCTATAAGGATCTGGGCATCGATCCGGTGAAAGCGGTCTAGAAGCGCAGGTTGCGCAGCAGGTCGTACACGCCCGCGATCCACAGCAACAGGGGGATCACCGCGGCGATGGCCGCGCCGTCCAGCAGTTCCAGGATGCGTTTGGTGACGGGCGAGACCCGCTGCACGTCGTCGGTGGCGCCCACGAGAATCAGGGCGATCCCCGCCACCGCCGCGTAGATGGCCAGCACCAGCCACGCCGAGTGCGGATACCACTGGCACAGCCGGATCATGACGCCGGTCGGCACCACCACGGCGACGGCCAAAAGTGCCCAGGCGCACCACCGTTCGGCGTACAGCCGGGACCGGAAGCCGCTGACCGCCGCCACCAGCCCCGCCACGATCAAGCTGTGGATGAAGAAGTGTCCCTGCTGCACCACCGCGATCGCGCCGGCCGCCAGGACCACCGCACCCGCGGTGAGGAAACCGTTCAGCAGTTGCTTGGAGAGCTGGCTGCGCTCGCTGAGCCGGGCCGCCGACTCGGGGACCGACGCGATGATCGCCTGCCACGTCGGGCTTTCCTCATCGGCGCCGTCGGGGTGCGAAACCGGGTCCAGCAGTTCGTCATTGGCCACCGTCTCACCCGGTGCGGGGATGGGTGGCAGAGCGATACGTGCGACGGCGACGGTCAACTTGGCCGCATTCGTCACCACGATCAGGCCGAACGCGATGGCACCGGCGGGTACCCACTCCTGGGCGCCGTACCCGTAGGCGACGGCCGCCGCGGTGAGGGCGGTGGCACCGACCGCGAGGAAGGACGACAGATCCGCACGTTTGCGTGGTCCGCCCCGGGTGGCCAGCGCGTAGAGCAGCACGACACCGGCCGCGCCGGCGATCTGGGGTGCGCCGAGTCCGTCGGCATCCCTGGGCAGGGGCACCGCCAGCGCGACGGCTCCGGCCAACGCGGGAAGTGCGGCCACCAACAGGCTTTCGGCCATGTCGAGATTTCCGAAACGATTCTTCGACAGCAGGGCGCCGCCGAGCAGACCCAACCCGAGGACGCCCAGCACCACAGCCCACCACCAGGCGTGCCCGGCCTGAGACCATGCCAGCAGCGCCGTGATGACGACGACGGTGGAGACCACCGGAAGTGCCAGCCCGACAAAGCGGTTCAGTGCGGTGCGGTCGAAAACCGGCGACTCGTCGAGCACGGCGATCGCGTCGATGACATCCTCGACGAGCGGCCGGTACCGTTCGGTGCGGCTGACCGACACCAGCGTCAGCAGTGACCCGTCCACGACACCGGCATCGTCGAGCGACTCGGTGGCCTTCAGCGGCGGGGCGCCCGGCCGCGCAAAGGCCCACTCGCCCTGCGCTTTGAAGTCGAACCCGGCGAGCACTTCGGCCGGGGTGTCATCGAGCAGGTCGGACAGAACGGCCACCGTCTCGTCGATGTACGTCTCGATCGAGGCGGCCGACGGCAACACCAGATCCGTCAGGCGCCGGCCGGTCAGGATGGTCACCCTGGTCGTCGACGGCCGCCCGGGCGTCACGCTCGCGGACGCGGGCGCGGCGTGTCCTGCCGAGGTGGCGGTCAACGACGTTCGAGGCGGTCGAAGTCGTCGGACAGCGCCGCGGCGAGTTCGACGATCCGGCGCTGGAAGGTGCTGCCGAGCAACTCCAACTGAATCTCGGTGCCCGCGGCGATGTGCTTGTCCCAGGGCAGGACGATGACCCGGCCGGGTGCCACGTGCCGCTCGAACTGCTGCACCAGGTCTTCCACGTCGATGTTGGTCTTACCCGGCGTGACGTGGTTGATGACGACGCACGACCGGCCCAGCAGATCCTGATATCCGTTCTGCCGCAACCAGTCCATGGTGACCGCGGCCTGGCGGGCCCCGTCGATGGAGGCGCTCGCGACGATCACCAGACCCGACACGGTAGACAGCACGCCGCGCGAGGCCGGCTGGAACAACCCGGCGCCACAGTCGGCCAGCACCAGATTGTAGTAGCGCGAGACGATGCCGACCGCGCCCTTCCAGTCGTCGTCGTTGAATTCCCGGCGAGCCGCGCTGTATTCCTCCGAGGAGAGCACCTCGAGGTTGGCGCCGTTCATGCTCGTGTAGGCACGAATGTCGTTGTACCGGGACAATTCCTGATCCGACAACAGATCTGAGACCGTCGCGGCGGACTGCCGGCCGGCCCGATCGGCGAGATTTCCGCCGTCGGGATCGGCGTCGATCGCGAGGATGCGGTCGCCACGCACCCGGCTCAGCGCCGAGCCGAGCGCCACGGTGACGGCGGTCTTGCCGACGCCGCCCTTGAGCCCGAAGACACCGATCTGGTAGGAGTCCCTGGCGTTCCGGCGGATTCGCGCATGCAGGTCCATCTCGTAGACCTCGTCGGGCGAGAGCCCGAGGTTGATCCGGGAGAACATGTACAGCCAGTGCCGCCAGCCGCGCTGGGACGGCATCTTGACCGCACTGCGCACCCCGACATGCGAAAGTGCGTCGATGGCACGGTGATTGCCCATGCTGGCGGCCGAGGTCGGCGCCGGCTGGGCCGGGATCGGCTGGCTCTGTGACCACACCGGCTGTTCATGAGCCTCGGCGAAGACATGGCTGGGCGCCGGAGCAGGGGCCGGCCGGGCCTGCGGGGCCGGCGCGGGGCGCTGTTGCTCGTGGCGGGCACCCGACGTCTGGGCGGGCGCAGGGGTGCGCAGCATGCCGCTCTGCGCGCGCTGCGGGCCGGTGTGCTGGGCCGGACGGATCTGCTGGGTGATCTCCGCCTCGCGTGGGGCGGGTACACCCGACGCCTGGCTCTGCGTGGGAGCGATCGGCATCGACGGCGGGGTGAGCTCGTTCGTGCGCGGTGCCGATGCGTGGATCGGCATCGGAGGCGGCGTGAGCGCCGGTGCCGCACCGTCGTTTTCGCTGCTGGCCTCTCCCTCGGCTGGGCCGGCGGAGTGGAAGAGCCGGTCATAGTCGGCCGACATGATTACCTCTCATAGGTGATACGCGATTGTGCACGCACGAGGTGGGCGGACAGGCCTCAGGCTAGTCCGCCCACCTCTCTTGCACGGTGGTTCTAACCGGCGAACATCCCGGCGACGCCGGTTTCGGTCTGCGCCATGGTCTGCGCGGCTTCATCGACGGTCTGCGCAAGGTTCTGCAGCGCAGAGTTCAGCTCGGCGGCGGTGCTGTTCCAGCGCACCTGCAGGGCCTGGTAGGACTCCTGCGCGGCACCCGTCCAGGTCGAAGCGAGCCGGCCCAGCGAGGCCTCACCCTCTTCGAGCAGGCTCTGGGTGGTACCCACGGAACCGTGGATGTCGGCGGCGCCGGCCATGATGGCGGCGAAGTTCCATGTCTGCTGGCTCATGATGTGTTTTCTCCGTTTCTTTCGGTGGCTTGGGTGCTAGAGCATCCGGCTGGCGAGGGCGCTGGCCTGGTCGTCATCGGTGCTGCCGTACTGCGTGCCACCGATTCCCAGGTTCTGGGAGATGTCGTCGAGCTCCCGGTTCTGCTGGATGGCGGCCTCGTGGAAGCGCAGCAGCGCGGCCTGCGCTGCGGTCGCCGACGCGCCGACCCACGCCGGCTGCAGGCCGGAGGCGGTGGCCTCGACGTGAGCCATCACGGTCCGGAGTTCGTCCGCGATCCGCTGGAAGTTGGCCGACTCGCCCGCGATGACGGAGAGATCTGCTTCCATCCCCTGTCCTGAAGTCATGGTGAAGCTACCTTTCCTTTTCCTGTGTCCTCACCACGTGCTGGCGAGTCTTCCAGCCCCCTCGGCCGGGAAGTTCTTGTGTTGTCGGAGACGGCCATCGGCCGCCTACCAGTCGTCATCGTCTTCATCGAGACCGTGCGCCAGCGGTGACGGGGTGGCCAGCGCCTCCCGCTTGCCACCGTCCTTTTCCCGCTGGTGCGCACCGTGCATCGGACTGCCGTTGCCGCCGCCCGCGCCGGAGCCGACCGGCGCCAAACCGGTGCCGGATCCCGCGGCGGCCGCACCGGTGGGTACCGGAGTCGACTGCGTCGGCGAGCCGACGAGACTCGACATCAGCGGCGTCCGCGCCAACGTGCCGCCCGCACCCGGCAGCGACGCGGCGCGCACCAGCCCAGCTCCCGAGGTCGCGCCCGAGCCGCCGAGCAACGGGTGTTCGGAGAACGGGCTGGCGCCGATCAGGCCGAACTGCCGACCGCCACTGCCGCCCATCTGCCCGAAGATCGAACTCACTTGTTGCAGTGGCGAAGTCAGCGTTTGAGCAGTCTGCGTGACGCCCTGCGTCATCTGTTGCGGCGCCTGCATCAAGGTCTGCCCCAGCTGCGAGGCGATCTGCATGCCCTGCTGCGCCCCCTGCTGGAGGAGCTGCTCGGTCATCTGCCCTTGTTGCTTGTCCGCCTTCTGCGCCGCCCCTTGCGCCCGCTGCTCACCGTGGTTGGCGAACGCCGCCCCGCGACCCACCGTCAAACCGGCCGACTCGAGGGTGGCCTGCATGGTCGTGTGTGCGAACGCCGCCTCCCGCATGGCCGAGCCGGGAAGCGTCGCGGCGAGTTGACCGGACGCCATGCTCAGCGCCATCTCCCCGATACCCGGCATGACGATCGGCTGCGCGGGCAGGATGGGTTCGAAGATGGTGTTCGCGGTGGTCTCGGCCTGATAGCCGAACATCACCGCCGCCGCCTGCTCCCACATCCGGACGTAATCGGCTTCGTTGATACCGATCGGCACCGCGTTCACGCCGAGGAAGTTGGTGGCGTTGAGCGT
The DNA here is from genome assembly GCF_056403275.1 of Mycobacterium sp. P2_H7. Classification (NCBI taxonomy): domain Bacteria; kingdom Bacillati; phylum Actinomycetota; class Actinomycetes; order Mycobacteriales; family Mycobacteriaceae; genus Mycobacterium; species Mycobacterium sp. P2_H7. Next base: position 12,757 of record NZ_JBFUFU010000003.1, read on the forward strand.
CGCGTTCGTCACATGATTCATCGCGATCTCGGGCAGCGGCGGGGTGACCGCCATGGCCAGCATGTACGAGTTCGCTTGTGCGATGGCCTGCATCGCGCGTTTCTGCGACTGCAGGGCGGCGGTGCGCAGCCACACGACCATCGGAGTGGTGGCGGTAACCGCCTGTTCACTCGCCTGGCCCTGCCACGAACCCGTCAGCGAGGCGAGGCTGGCGGCCAGCTCCTCGGCCTGAGTCTCCAACGAGATCGCCAGGGTCTCCCATGCCGCAGCCGCCTGGAACATCGGCGTCGGGCCGGCTCCAAGCATCAATCGGCCGGTGTTGATCTCTGGTGGCAACGCTTCGTAGAACATCGCCAACATTGCGGGGACTGCAGACATTGTTTGCCAGCTTCGCTCTCGTCAATTGCGCGTGAACGATGGATGAATCACATGAGTGTGGCGGCGCCCTCGGCGTCCACCGTGGTGTAGATGCCCGACGACTCCAGATAGGCCGCACCGGCACGCGCCAACTCCTGCTGAGCGAACGCGTTCAGCGCGGCGACCTGAGCGGCCTCGCTGGCAAATGCGAGGGCCGCCTGGACTGATACTTCCTCGGCTCCTGCAGGCACGAGGGCCATGGCCTCGGCGGTCGCGGTGGTTCCCGTGGCCAGACCACGTCCACCATTGGCGACAACCTCGCCGCCGATACCCAACACTGCGGGCGAATGTTCCATCGGTTGCATGAGCAGTTCCTCCTCAACGGTTCCAAACGAACTGGATGACATCTTCGGGATGGGGACCGCAGTCACTGCAGTGTCGCTTCAAGAATGGACCCCCCGATCCGTTTGCTACCTCGTCGCCGTCAATTTTGCCAGGCGACCCGAAATCCATACTAACCGTGGTCTTGGGGTGCTGCCGACACTTCTTCTTCCGGTGGATCGACGTAGGCCGCCTGAATGACTTCTTTGGCGTCCGGTGAGACGAGAAGTGCCTGGCCAGGCGGTCGGCGCTTGAGTTTGAACGCACTCGACGGGAACTCGGTCTTGTCGCCGGAGAGGAACAAGGTCGGGGTCCCTGCGCCGTACGCGGCGCCGACAAAGCGGTCCATGGTGGCCCGCTGCGCCTGGCTCATCTGACACGTCACCACGAGGTGCAGACCGATGTCCGCGGCAGCGGGCAGCAGCGGCCACAGCGGCGCCATCGGGGGCAGTCCACCGGCCGCGGCCACCACCATGTGCCAGTCGTCCACGAGCAGCACGATGTCGGGCCCCGACCACCAGGACCGGGCGCGCAGCTGGGTGGTCGTCAGGTCGGCGGGCGGGAGCCGCTGCTGGAGCAGGACGGCCAGCGCCTTGACCGATTCGTCCAGTGCGGCTGCGTTGCGGTTGATTGCTCCCGCCGCGAGCAGATGACTCTCCGGAATCGCATCCAGCAAACCTGATCGGAAGTCACCGACCATGAACCGCACCTGATCTCGATTATTGCGCAAGCAAATAGCTTGGGTGATCGCGTGGGCGATCCGGGTCTTCCCGGACTTGGGCGCACCGAAGATCAGCACGTGCGGTGTGCGCTGCATGTCGGTGTAGGACACCGAGAGGTCGGACTCCCGCACACCCAGCGGGATCATCCAGCGGGTGCGGTAGTCGGCGTCGGGCCCGGGCGGATTCGGGTCCAGCTGTTTCAGGTAGACCCGGCTGGGCAGCACCCTGACCTGCGGCGCTTCGTCGGTGTGCAGGGAAGCGATGTGGTCCACGGCCGCGGTGATGGCCGGCACCAGGTCCGCGCCGCTGTGTACCCCGTCCAGACGGGGCACCCCGATCATCAGGTGGTGTTTCTCCATCGTGATGGCCCGGCCGGGCCGGTTGGCGGGGATGTCGCGGGTCATCCGGTCGATCTGCGTCTCGTTGACGTCGCCGAGGCGGAACTCCACCTTGGTGCCGAGGTAGTCCCGCACCCGGGACCGCAACTCCGTCCAGCGGGGTGTGGCGATCACGGTGTGCACCCCGAAGGCCAGCCCCTGGGCCGCCAGGTCCTGGACCACCGGCTCTAGCTCGGGGAATTCGCCGACGAACGCCGGCCAGCCGTCGATGACGAGGAAGACGTCGCCGAACGGGTCCTGCGATGCGGGATGGGTCGGGTCATCACGCATCTGGCGGTATGCCGCGATCGACCCGACGCGGTACTGCTTGAAGGTCGCTTCGCGCTGCCGCAGCACGGCCTTGATCTCCGCGACGGCCCGGTTGACCCGGTCGGGCTCGGCGCGGGTGGCGACGCCGCCGACGTGCGGCAGGCCCTCCAGGTACATCAGGCCGCCACCACCCATGTCGACGCAGTAGAACTGCACCTGCCGCGGGGTATGGGTGGCCGCGGCGGACAGCACCAAGGTCTGCAGGAAGGTGGACTTGCCCGTCTGCGGTGCCCCGCCGATGGCGATGTTGCCGCCGGCTCCGGAGACGTCGATGCCCCAGACCTCTTGCCGGTGGCGCCGCGGCTCATCCATGATGCCCAGGCCGAAACGCAACGGCTGCCCGTGATCCCGCTCGACGAGTTCGTTCACCGGGGTGGGATCGGCGAGCGGCGGCAGCCACATCTTGTAAGCCCGGACCTCACCGGTGGTCAGCTGTTCGAGGACCACCTCGCGCAGCACACGCGGGTCGCCGAGATCGGTCATCCCGTTGGTCATGACGACGCCCCCGCGTCGAGAAGCGGTGCCGCCGTGAACGGCTGGATGCGCACCACCTGACGTTTCGGCTGCACCCGCGGCGCCGAGTCGTCCACTCCCTCGAGCACGGTGGGCACGTAGTTGGTGCCGGTGTAGACGCTGTGGAATTTCACCGGGTCCTCCATCCCGACCCGCAGGAATCCGACACCGCTCTCCTTGTTGGTGATGTACTGCGCCTCCGGCGTGCCGATCACCGCCTTGGACTCGGCAGAACTGGTGGTACGCAACGCGATCCGGTAGGTGAGGTTGGGTTCGAGCTTGTCGATCCGGACTCCGCCGGTGTTCAGGGATTGGGTGGCCAGCAGCAGGTGCACCCGCAGCGACCGGCCGACGCGACAGATCCGGTCGAACAACTGGATGAAGTCCGGGTGGTTCTGCAAGAGTTCGGCGAACTCGTCGACCACTACGAAAAGTGTGGGCAGCGGCGCGAGATCGGCGCCGCGTTCGCGGTGCTTCTCGTACTCCGCGACACCGGACAGCGCACCGGCGGCGCCGACCTGGATGCCGGCCTGGCGCAGGATGGACTGCCTGCGGTCCAGCTCGCCGGTGAGCACCTCCCCCATCCGGCTGACCAACTCGGCCTCTTCCTCCATGTTGGTCACCACCGCGGCGGTGTGTGGCAGCTTCTCCGTGCCCAGGAACGTCGAACCGCCCTTGAAGTCGGTGAGCAGCAGGTTCACCTGATCCGGGTGGTGGGTGGCCGCCAGTGACAGGATCAAGGTGCGCAGGAACTCCGACTTACCGGAACCCGTTGTCCCGATGAGCATTCCGTGCGGTCCCGCGCCGAACTCGGCGCCCTCCTTGATGTCCAGGTGCATGATGTCGCCGGTCTTGAGTTCATGCCCGAACGGGATCCGCAGCCGGTCACGGTCCAGGTCGGTGAACATCCGCCAGCGGGCTGGGGTGACTTCTTCCACCGTCTGCGCACCCACCAGTTGGTGCCACTCGGTGGCGACCTTCTTCTGCACCCGGGTGGTCTTGTCGATGATCGTTCCCGTGATCGACCAGCCGGCCAGCTTCCTGGCGATGCGGTTGGCCTGGGCCGGCGTCATCGAATCCGCCATCCTGACCACCTGGCGCCAACCCTGTTGGGCCAGCTTGTCTTCCGCTGAACCGTCGGCGTCGACCTTGATCTTGTACGCCGACCCGCGATGGTTGCCCAGCGTGATGACGGTGACTCCGGCCCGGCCGTCGACCGGGAATCCGGCGCGCCCCCCGGTGAGGTCCACGACCACGACGTAGGCCCCGGCCGGTGCGGCATCGGCGGTGTGCGGGCCGCGCGCCGTCAGATCGGACAGGCCGTCCGGGCGGGTGAACACCAGCCGGGTGGGGCCCGCGACGTCGGTGTCGGTCTGGTGCTGCGCGTGCGGCAGCCATTTCAGCCAGGCCCAGGTCGGATCTTCCGGAGTGTCGGTGAGCACCCGGATCTGCAGCAGGTCCGGCGGGTGCAGGACGGCCAGATGGCACAGCATCGCCGTCAGCAGGCCCGCCGCGCGTTCGGCGTCACCACCGACGGCGATGGTCGAAAAGGTGCGCAGCTGAACCAGTTTCGGGCAGTCATGGATCAGGCCGTGCGTGCGCAGGAACTTTATAAGCCACATGTGGCTGACGGGCTCCAGATGCGCCTGCGGCGCACCCTGCGGCCCGGCGAGCTCACCACCGACCGCGGGTTTGAGCAGCCGGTCGACGGCCGGCTCCGCGCCGATGCCGATCCGGGTGGCGGCGAAGAAGTCGCCGTTGGCGGGCCGTGACCACTGCCGGTTGGTGCCCACCAGTGAGAGCAGATCGCCGGGATGCGGTGCGTGGTAACCGAAGAACGCCACCTGGGCGGTGGCCGAGGTGGTGACGCGGGACCGCAGGCCGGCCAGATACCGCAGATATTCCTTGCGGTCGGCGTTGATCTCGGGGACCTTCTTGCCACCCGGACCGCCACCCGCCATGAAACCGACGGTGCCCATGACCATCATCAGCGGCATCATCAGCATGTACGGCGAGAGCTGCCGGATGCCGGTGAAGATCATGATCGCCAGCATCCCGAGCATCCCGCCGCCCATCACGTACGGGAGCGCCTTCTGCAGGCCCGACGGCGGAATCTCGATACCCAGGTCATCGGGTGGGGTGACGTTGATCTCGCCGGGTGTCAGCCGCGGTCCCCGCCGGATGGTCGGAGTGAACTTCTTGGTGGTCATCGTCCGCTCCTCCCTAACGTATCGGCGCGCCCGGCGCGGGCATCGGCAGTGGTGCGGCGCCACCCGGCGGTGCGGGGGCACCCTGGCCGGGCGCTTGCTGGCCGGCCGCCGTGCCCTGGGCGATCTTGCGCGGGTCCGGGTCGGCCGGCAGCGTGTCGTGCTCGAGCAGCGCCGCTTCCTTGGACAGCACCGGGCCGTCGACGAGCAGGCCGACCACCTGCCACGGCGCGGTCTGCGGTGAGGCCAGCCCGAGCACCGTTGCGGTGTCCTGATTCGGCAGGCCGTACCGGATGCCCTGCGGGTCGATGTAATAGAGCGCCTCGCCGTAGCGCGGGTCCGGGGACTGCAACCGGACGAACTGGCCGCCCTCGATGTACACCGTTGCGGCACCGGCGATCTGGCGGATGCCCGCGTTCATCCTGGTCGCCGGGATCGGCAGGTGGCGCCCGCTGAACACGGTCTGGCGCGGCGACTGGTCGCCGGGCTCGCGCTGCCAAGACCAACACAACGTCGGGGCGTCGTGGCGCAATCGGATGTCCATCGGCTGGTCCGGCAGCGGAGACACGAAGACCTGTTCGGCGATCTTGGCGACATCGCTGGCCTCCACCGACGGCGGCGAGATCAACCCGAACGAGTTCAGCGCCCGCAGGGCGGCGGCCGTGGTGCCGTTGACCTTTGCCACACCGTCGGGCAGCACGACGTACTGCTGTTCGGTGGAATCGGTGATGGTCTTGAAAACCGACCCGATCACCAGATTCGGCGGCAGGCCAACGGTATTGGGGGCTCCGGCGCCGGCGATCTCGGGCAGATCCCAGGGTCCGGCATTGGGCAGCGCGTTGAACAGACCCTCCGAGATCGGCGTCGGCCGCGCGGTGACCGGGATGCCCACCGCACTGGTGACGGCCCGGTTGGCCAGGTCGATGGCATGCCGGCCGTCCTCGGTCACCAGCCAGTTGCGGTCCTGGTAGGACACCAGCACGCCCTGGCTGGGCCGGATGGGTCCGACGGAGGAGTCGACCGCCGGCGGCATGATGATCACCGAGGTGTCCACCGACGGCGCGATGCTGTCGGGTTTGGTCACCGTGTCACACAGCGTCCACGTCGACGCCGGGGCGCCCAGCGGCGTCGCATACGGCGCGCCGGGGATGCCTATCGGCTGGCCCTTCGACATCCGGTTCAGCTCATCGGATTTCACCGCCGACGGGTTGTTCGAGTTGCCCAGTACCAGGCGCGCCGACGTCAGGTTGTAGACCGGGCGCAGCTCGCCGGTGCCCGGGAGCACGACGTAGAGCTGGTTGGTGGTCCGGTCGACGAGAAGTGAGTCGTCGCCCCGCTTCCCGAGCGGTTTGAAGTACGCCAGCAGTGCGGCGCCGAGGCAGACGAGCACCGCGATGAGGATGCCCGCGCTGACCGCACGGCTGTAGAACTGGAGAGGATCGTCGTACATCCGGGTGTCCCGGCGCACGATCGCATGCTCGACGCGGCGCAGCAGGAATCGCCATCCGCTGACCTGAACCTTGGTGGTGAGCCTGAAACCTGCCATGGGTTACTCGCCGATGTTCAGTCGGGCGTGGACGGCGTCGATCGCGGTGGCCATGTCGTCTGCCGTGATCTCACTGAGCGCGTCGACGTCGAGGTTCTCGAAGTCCAGGGACCGGGCCAAGCGCATGTCCCGGCTCTGCTCGCCGGCCTCGACGAGCTGGCGGGCGTACCGGCCGTTGCCCGCGATGTCGAGCGCCGGCTTACCGTTCAGATTCCGCTGGCCCAGCAGTGTCGCGGCTTCCAGCACCCGCTTGGCGGCCTCATCGGACAGGCGTGAATCATTGGCCACCGCAATCACCTTGGCGATCTCGACGATCTCCTCGGATGCATAGGAGTCGAACTCGACGCGCGTGGAGAACCGGGACCGCAGGCCGTCGTTGGTCTCCAGCAGACGATCGATGTCGGCGCTGTACCCGGCGATGATGACCACCAGCCGGTCGCGGTCGTTCTCCATCCGGGCCAGCAGCGTATCCAGCGCCTCGGTGCCGAACGGGTCGGCCCGGCCGTCGCGCTCCTGCACCAGCGTGTACGCCTCGTCGATGAACAGGACGCCGCCGACGGCGCGGTCGATGGTCCGCGACGTCTTGACCGCCGACTGGCCTTCGTACTCCGCGACGAAATCCTTGCGGGAGGTCTCCACCAGCTTGGGTTCGGTGATGACGCCGAGACCGGCCAGGATGTTGGCCACCACGCGTGCGATGGTCGTCTTGCCCGTGCCGGGCGGCCCGGTGAAGATCATGTGCTTGGACTGCTGCGCCACCTTCATGCCGCGCGCCGCCCGGACCCTGGCCATCTGCGTTGCGGCCCGGTACTTCTCGATCTGCTCCTTGACGCGGCTCAACCCGATCTGGCGATCCAGTTCGGCCTGCGCCTCGGCGAGCAGCAGTTCGCGGCCCGAGTTGTCGGTGTTGACGCTGGCCGGATCCCACGGGTCCTTACGGGTGGCGATCTTCTCCGCCGTGGTGGTTTCCATCCGGTACGACGGATCACGCAGTGCCGCTGTCACTCTGGGGGACGGGTGGGTGGCCTGCAACCATTCCAGCAGCGCGATGGCCGCATCCTCGTTGCCCTGGCTGCGCCGGGTCATCGCCAGGAACCACGCGATCGCCGGTGCGCACGCCTCACCTGCCGGCGCCGAATTGGCCTCCGTCAGTCGGCGTTCGGCCTCGTTGAACAAACCCAGGTTGGCCACCGCGACACCGTGTGCCACGCTCGCCGCCGCCCCGAGGAACTTGTCCGGCCAGTTGGCCGCCGCACGGACCTGATCGATGACGTCGGTCCAGCGTTCGGCGGCGCCGTAGATGACGGCCTTGATCCAGGACACCAGGTACTCGGCCCCGGCGGCGTGGGCGTCGTCGAGTGCCTCTATCGCATCCGCGAAGTTGCCCTCGGCGGCTTCGCGCACCGCGAAGGCCATCGTGATGGCCAGCGGCGAGTTCACCGGATAGGTGATGTCGCCGTAGAGCCCGCCGATGGGGATGCGGGCGCCGACACTGTTCATCGAGACTTCGGCCCGGCCCGCGAGCTGACCGAAGTTGCCGCGGGAGAACCAGGCGCGGAACAGGGTGGCGCGGTCGGGGTCCCCGCACCGGATCCGGCCGACCCAGGCATCACATGCGGTCTCGTCGACCGCGGTGATCTCGGTGAACAGCTCCAGGGACCGGGCGGGTGCGCTGGGAAGCATGCCGACCGCGGTGCCGAACAGACTCGCCAGATGTTCAGTCATGCTCACCTGCATACCTGGTCGCGAAGACACGAGCCTGCGCGGCATCGGCCTCCTCGGGCGACGGCAGGTCCAGGTCACGCTTGAGGAAATCCCGGGTGACCACGTCGTCCTGCCCCTCGCGACGCATCCCCTCCAGCATGGAGGTGAACTGTGCCGAGCGGGCCTGCGCGGTGGCCAGTCCGGCGATCACCACGATCTCGTCGGCGAGCTGCTCCTCGGTCGACGAGGCGGCAGTCGGGGCCAGCTCGATCCGGTGCACGCGGCCGTCCAGCAGCGCCGTCACCGTCACCGTGCCGGGCGGATTGGTCACCGAGAACAGCTCGCCCTCAATGTCTTTCGAACCGGCGGCGTCCGAGCCGGCGACGGCGGGCGCGACCAGAAACGCATCGAAGGCGTCGAAGACAGAGTCTTCGGCGAAATCATCCTCGGTCCCCCCGGGATGCGGATAGTCATCGTCGTCGAACGACGGAGTCCCCACCATCGAATGCCTCTTCAGTCCCCGTCGAAATAATCGATGTCCACTTTGGGCTCGAACCAGCGGCCCGACGGCAGGAATTCGACCAGGCCGTCCAGCGCGCGTTGCAGGTTCTCCTGGGTGCCGGGCAGGAAACTGCCGAACAGCTCACCGTTCACCCGGCGCGGAATCGAGACGATGCGGCCGGCCTTGGAATCCAGCACGCCCGCGGCGACGGCGGCCTGGGTGTAGGTGCCACCGGAGTGCCGCTCGTTCGCCGTGATCTCGACCCAGCTGTCCGGTTCCCCGGTCGCCTGGGCGTATACCCGCGCGGATGCCGCCGAGATGCCGAACTGGGCCAGCTGATTCGGCGACCGTGCATCGGCGAGCTGCGCCGAGACGGCGGTCATCGGTTCCACGTCGGCCGGCTCGGCGGTGCCGAGCACCGCCGTCACCATTCCCGCCAGCCCGACCTGCGGCGCCACCCGCTGCAGGACCAGCATCTCCCCGTCCCTGGCGGCAACGACATGACGCTCCCCCTTGCGACACACCACGAATCGCACCATTTTCCCACCGACGTCGCGGCGCCACCATCGGCCCTCCAACGTGCGATCGGGCCGGGCCAGGGTGTCGGTCATCGCGGCCACCTCCGGGTGCGGCGCCCCGAAGACATCGAGCACACCCTGCGCCGTGAGATCACGGGCGACCTGCTCCCACACCAGATCCCGGAGGTCGGGCTGGGGGATGTTCGGCCGGATGCCCAGCGAGGTCGGGAACTCCATCAGATTGAGCCGGTCGGCGATCACCAGCATGCCGTCGATGGTGACCTCGACCGCGACCACGTCGTCATAGTGCGTGGGTTCGCCGTGCGTGGGATAGGAACTGGTCATCACCGGCCTCCGGCGATCTGCCGGTCCAGAACCGACCGCTGCGCCTCATCCGTGCGGTCATACCGGCCGGCCGAATCGGTGAGCCGCACGCCGAGCCCCTGGGACACCGCCGCCATCCGGGTGCCGGCGTCGGAACGGGCGGCCTGCACCTGAGCAAGGGCGGCCGAGGTCGCCGAGGCGACGACTCCGTGGGTGGCGTGCACGGCGGGTGGGGTCGCGGCCGTCAACGCGGTCGCGGCGGCGAGTTCCCCCGCGGTGCGCTCCTGGACGGCGGCCAACTCGCGTAGACACGCGGTGGTGACGCGCAGATCGTCGGACACGTCGCCCTACCTCCCCGATGGTTGCGTGGCAGCTTCCGATACGCCTGTACTGCTCACCGTAGCGGTGCCGGAGCCGTCGGTTCCACTGTCCTGCGCGCTCGTCTGGATCAACCCGTCCGGCACCGCGGCGTCGTGGCCGTCGCCCGGCGCCGCGCCGCCGTCGGCTTCGGTGTCCCGTTGTTGCTCGCGGGCGGCTTGCACGGCAGCCTGGACCGCGGCGGCGACGAGCCCGCCGGCCGGCGCCAGCACGGCACCCAGGGGTGTGGTGAGTGCCGCCGCCAGCGCGGGCACCATCCCCGCGATCCCGACCAGACCGGCCAGAGCGGCCGGCGAACCCTGCTGCCCGGCATCGCCGGGGGCCGAGTCCTCAGGCACCCCGATCGCCCCACCCATCGGCCCGAAATCCGGGTCCGGAGCCGCTGATCCGCCGCGGGTGGGAGCACCTGGTTCGTCGGGCGGCGCCGGGAGATGCCCGGGATCGGCTACCGCACCGCCCGGAGCCGGTCCCCCGAATCCGGTGTCGGACAGCTCCGCCGTGGCGGCGATCGCCTGATAGCGGCCGACGAGATCCTTCAGCCTGCCTGCGTTCTCCGACGCTTCGTGATGCATGTTGGCCAGCTCGAATCCGGCCGACGTCACCGCCGTGTTCACCGCCGCGGTCTCGACTACGAGTTTCGCCGCGTCGCCGTACCGCGGCACCAGATCGAGCCACTGGGTGTACTCCGACAACTCGCCGAGCCAGTTGTAGAGCTCATCGATCTGCCTGCGGTGATACCCCACCTGGAAGGCCTCGCCGGCCAATACCCGGTGCACCTCGTGGTCGGTGTCGGCGACCGATTCCGCCCGGAGCCGCTGACGGGAGTTCTGGTCCGCGTAGGCATCGAAGCCCGCACCCGTCCACCGCTCGGCGGGCGCTGCCGCGCCGAGTCCGGCGTCCGCGCTGCGCAGGCGGTCGGCCGCCGCGCCGAACGCCTGGCCGTCCTCAGGGTCACCCTCGCCCAGGGTCTCCTTCATCTGGGTGAGCAGGGCCTGTCCCACCGTGAGAATCTGCGAACCGACGGCTTCCACCGCGGCGTCGACGACCGGCGAGGAGTTCTTCTTCGGCGGGCTGGGGGGCTGGGGTCGCGTGCTCACCGTGCCTCCGCCAGGTGTCCGGCGCGCCCGAATCTCACTTTGCCAACCCCATTCCGGCCCTCGTGGATCGGCAGCTCGATCTGCCGCCGGAATCGACCCTAACAGCGGCTCCGGACCCCCGGATGCACCAATTTCGCGGCGGCAGCGTGCTGCATTTCCGCAGGAAGCGAGCCATATTCGGCCGACTCTCGCGCGATCGTCGCCTTTGCTGCGCGCGGCGACCGCATCTCGCCGCCCGGGGTGGTGGTTGATACTGGTGGGACCTGACGGTCGTGTCGGGGACAGCTCAGGAGGAGGACCGCGGTGAGCGACCGCGATGACGCGCTGCGTCACGAGCTCGGCTGGACCGGGCCGGAAGAATCCGACTACGAACCACCGGCGAAGGCGGTTCCCCCGCCGACGCCGCCCGCACCGGTACCGCCGCGGCCGCCGGTTGATTTCGTGGCCCCACCCCGGCCGCCCACGCCGCACCATCGGGCCGATGTGCAGGGCGACACCGGTCCGATCACCGCGCAGCGCCCCGAGTGGCCGCTTCAGCCGGCTCCTCCGCCACCGCCACCGCCACCGCGCCCGGCACCGCCGGCTCCCGGATACCCGCAGCCCGGCCATCCGTGGCCGCCCCCGGCAGCGCAGGTGCCCCCGGGCCCGCAGTCCTACGCAGATCGGATCCCGGTGCGCGATCTGGTACCGCCGCGGCCCGCCCCGCCGACCCGCGGCTGGCGCCGCGCGCTGCACACGCTCACGTTCGGACTGGTGAATCTGGGACCCTCCCCCGACGAGATCCGGGAAGCCGAGCTCGAAGCCGGCATCCGGGGCGTGTTGCGCGGCCACTACAAGATCGGCGTCATGGGCAAGGGCGGCGTCGGCAAGACGACCGTATCTGCAAGTGTCGGTTCGGTTTTCGCCGAATTGAGACCCGATGATCGCGTGGTCGCCATCGACGCGGACACCGCCTTCGGCAAGCTGGGCGCGCGTGTCGATCCCCGTGCCGTCGGCTCGTACTGGGAGCTGGCCGCCGATCAGCACCTCGACACCTTCGCCGATATCCGCAGCCGGGTCGGCAACAACGCCGCCGGGTTGTTCGTCCTGGCGGGCGAGGCCAGCCCGGCGCGGCGGCGCATCCTGGACCCGGCGATCTACCGGGAGGCCACCTCGCGGCTGGACCGGTACTTCTCCATCTCGATCGTCGACTGCAGTTCGACCATGGACACTCCGGTGACCCAGGAGGTGCTGCGCGATCTCGACGCCTTGATCGTGGTCTCCTCGCCGTGGGTGGACGGCGCCGCCGCGGCGGGGCAGACGATGGACTGGCTCGCCAGCCGCGGGCTGACCGGTCTGCTGCAGCGCACGGTCGTGGTGCTCAACGACTCCGACGGGCACTCCGACAAACGCACCCGCTCGATCCTGACGCAGCAGTTCTCCGGCCAGGGCCAAGCCGTGGTCGAGGTGCCGTTCGACGGCCGGATCCGCCCGGGCGGGGTGATCCCCGGCACCAGGGAGATGTCACCGCAGACCCGGCGCAAGTTCATCGAGATCGCCGCCGCGCTGGCCGCGCACTTCCCCCGCACCGACGACCGGAACCGGGAACGCTAGCGCCAGTCGATCGCAGCGATCAGTTCGTCCACGGCGGCCACCGCATCGGCCGCAACCGGTTCCTCGGCTTCGACGCGGGTGACGACGTCCTCGGGCACGCCGGCGGCTTGGGCGGTCTCGGCGATGGTCAGGTTCGCCCGCCGACGCGTCGCGTAGAGCCGCTGCCCCAGCGTCGCGCCCGGTGCGGTCGCGGCGCGCAGGGTGAGCTCGTCCACCAGATTGCGGACCGTGCCGAGCGCCCGGATCAGCGCCGGGGTCACCTGGATTCGGGCGGCCCTGGCGGCGACCGCTTCGAGCTGGCGCAGATCGGAGAGGATGCCGGTCGCGCGGGGGATGAAGTCCGGGTGTCCGGTCTCCGGTAGGGCGTCGATGGTCGAACCGAAGGTGTTGGCCGCTGCCACGACCGCCTGGGCGATCAGCGGAATCTCATCGGCTCCGGCTGTGGTTCGGCGCTCGGGGCCGATCGCTTCGCCCCGGCGCAACCGCTCGATGGTGCCGGGTGGCCATTGCAGCACCGCCTCCAGCTTCGCCCGGGTGCCGGCCCTGGGCCAGCTGCGGCCCTTCTCGAACGCGATCAGGGCGCCTGCGTTGATGACGCCGTCGGCGGCGAGACTGCGCTGGCTGACGTTGAGTTCGCGGCGTCGGGCGGCCGCCGCGGAGCCGGCGCGCACCATGCCGGGGTCGTCGCCGGGGTCGGGCTCGACCACGCGTATGACCTCCCTGAACCCTGACACTCGGTGTCGACATAGTAGCGAAACATCACTATCGCTATGGCTTAGTCGGCCACAATGCGTCGTTTTGTCTCCACAAACCATTGCGTCGCGATGATTGTTCCCGTTGCATCTGCCGGCGTGGGTCGGGTCATTTCAGCAGTTCATAGTCACTCTGGGCCGAGAGCCGCGAGCCCAGCTCCGCTAGGGACCTCAAATCCGCAGCACTAACTGTTGCAATGCTACGGTTTGTGTTCTACATTCGTCTCCATTGCGGCAGACGCGCCGCCGACAGGAGAAACGCCATGAACGCATTGGGTGCGGACGGACTGCCCGTCGGCGACTGCACGCGGGACCCGGAGCGCTGGACATCGGTGGCCGACGAGGACGCCAAGACCATCTGCCGGATGTGCCCGCGCCGCTGGGCCTGCGCCCGCGAGGCCTGCGAACTGCCGCGCGCCGAAGGGCTGTGGGCGGGCATCGTCATCCCCGAAGGCGGACGCGGCCGCACCTTCGCGTTGCGCCAACTGCGGTCACTGGCCGAACGCAACGGTTATCCCGTCCGGGCCCGCCGGCTCTATCTCGAGTCGGCCTGAGACCGGCTGCTCCCGCTACCGCATTCGAGGGGCCGGTAGCGGGGGCGGCCTTCTCGGCTCACTCAGATCTTGGCGATGAAGTCCGAGGTGTACGCCTCGGCAGGCTGCTGCGAATACGCGCTCGGCCGTTCGATCGAGACCCAGACCCCCGTGGCACCGGGCTTGACGGCGGTCCGGATGGTCGCGTGCGCCGTGCCGACACCGTCGGTCTGCAGCAGCACGGGTGCGACGGCGCAGTCATTGGAGGCCCTGGGCATCTGGAACACCCGGACGAAGTACGCGGTGTCGGGCCGGCCGGTGAACATCTCGACGTCGACGGCCAACGTGTCGCCCTCGGTCCGGAGGTGGGCCAACGGCCGGGCGTAACCCGTCGCCCAGGTCCGCTCCGCGGGGGTGAAATCGCAGGCCCGCACCGTGCTCGTGAACGGCATGACGACGGTTTCGGCTGAGGCCGTACCCGCCGAGAACAGCACCAGGGCAGCGCCCAGTCCGGCCGCAGCCACATTTACCCGACGACGCATATGTCCTGACCTTCTCAAGTTACTTGGCGGTAATTTTACGGGGCCGTCACTACCGCGGGAAGCCCAGGTGAGGTGATGCTCCTCACCGGCCGCCCGCCGGAATAGCAGCGGTGCGGAACCGGTTACATTCACCGACGGTGCCGGTCATGCCCCGGGTACCACATCAGAACCGTCGCTTCGTGCGACCACTTGCCGAGAGGCGCCATGCCGGCACCGTCCCCAAACCTCCAGGCCATCCGCTGACACCGGGTCTACCCTGGTACGCGTGAGCAACACCGATGCCGCCCCACCCGAAGTCGACTGTGGCGCATCACGATTCACCGGCGTTCTGCGAGCCCGCGAGGTTCCACTGGGCGGTCCGCGCGCCATGCTGGTGCGCCGCACCCTGCCCGCCAAGGAACGCTCCATGGTGGGTGCGTGGTGCTTCGCCGACCACTACGGCCCCCAGGATGTGCTCGACGGTCCGGGCATGGATGTGCCGCCCCACCCGCACACCGGATTACAAACGGTCAGTTGGCTTTTCAGCGGCGAGATAGAACACCGCGACAGCGCCGGAGTGCACGCCATGGTCCGGCCCGGCGAACTCAACCTGATGACCGCCGGCGCCGGGATCTGCCACTCCGAGGTATCCACCACAGCGAGCACCGTGCTGCACGGCGTCCAGCTGTGGGTGGCACTTCCGGACTCCGCCCGCGACGGCGCCCGCGACTTCGCGCATCACACGCCACCCGCGGTGGCCATCGGCGGGGCGACGCTGCGCGTTTTCCTCGGCGAACTCGCCGGCCACCGCTCACCCGTGCGTACCTTCACGGCGCTGCTCGGCGCCCAGCTCGATATGGCACCGCGAACGAAGATCGCGTTGGACGTCGACCCCAGCTTCGAACACGGTGTGCTGCTCGATCGGGGCAGCGTCGAGGTGGGCGGCGACGCACTGGCGGTCGCGGACCTCGCCTACCAATCGCCGGGCTGCGATCACCTCGAGATCGTCAACCGCGGCGACAAACCCGCCCGGCTCATCCTGCTGGGCGGTCCGCCGTTTCCGGAACGGCTGGTCATGTGGTGGAACTTCGTCGGCCGCAGCCACGACGACATCGTCGCGTACCGCGAGGCATGGCAGGCCGGCGCGGACCGCTTCGGTGCCGTCGAGGGCTACCGCGGCGCCGTGCCCCGCCTGCCCGCCCCGGTGCTTCCCGCGGTTAGGCTCAAACCTCGTGAGCGCTGACGACACTGCTGTGGTGACACCAGGAGACAACCAGTTCACCATCTCGCTGGGCGAGCGGCAGGTCGGGCTCGTCGACTTCCACGACCGCGACGGTGTGCGGGTGTTCACCCACACCGAGATCGACCCCGCCGTGGGCGGCCGTGGGCTGGGTACGCAGCTGGTCGCCGAGGCCATAGCGGCCACCCGCGCGGCCGGGCTGGCCATCGAGTCGCACTGCTCGATGGTCACCCAGTACGTCGCGAAACATCCTTGAATGCGCCTGCCCGCGGCGTATTTCGAGCCCGACGGGGACGCGTTCGTTCCCACCAGCCTGGCACAGGGACCGTGGGGCCAGACCATCAGCGGCAACGTGATGGGCGGTCTGCTCGGATTCGTCATCGACCGCGACGCGGGCGACCCGCAGCTGCAACCGGCGCGGCTGACCGTCGACCTGTTCCGACCCGCGGCGCTCGAGCCGGTGACGGTACGCACCGCGGTGATCCGCGCCGGCAAGCGCATCAAAGTGGTTGATGCACAAGCATTTCAGCGCGACACGTTGGTGGCCCGCGCCAGCACCGTGTTCCTGCGGCGCGGCGAGCCCTCCCCGACGGACATCTGGACCTCCGAGATCACCATTCCGGCCCCGCCGCCACCCGACCTACGAGAGCGCCGGCCCATGCACATCGTGGCGCACGGAGCCCCATCCGGGCCGACGTTCGATCTGTCCGCCTGGCAGCACACCGGGCCCAAACACGCGTGGGTGTGCAACACCGCACCCGTCGTCGACGGTGCGCCGATGACGCCGTTCACCCGCGCCGCCATGGCCGGTGACGTGGTCAGCTCGCTGACCAATTTCGGCCCGGACGGGCTGCGCTACATCAACGCCGACTACACCGTGACCCTGAGCCGGCTTCCCGTCGGCCCCGACATCGGCCTGACGGCGCTGACCCACTACAGCGTCGACGGCGTCGCCACCGGAACAGCGACCTTGTTCGACCGCGACGGACCGATCGGCAGCGGCATGGCGACCGCGATGCTCAGCGGGGGATTCAGCCCGCCACCGGGTCGTTAGTCAGATACTGCGCGGTGCTGCCGCCGACGGGCATGTCCGGCATGCCCAGCTTGCGGTGATCCCAACTGCGCCGCCGCGTTTCCCGCACGCGGATGCAAACCCGGTTGTTCATCATCTGGTCCACGAAGGGTTTCATCTCGTCGGTGTAGGGACCGGTGTAGCGCTCCCACACGCTGATGCCCACCCGCAGGTTGGTCTCGGGGTCGTCGATGATCTCCGCGGTGCCGTCGATCGATACCCCGCGCAGGGTGCCGTAGGTCAGGCCGTCCTCGATCATCACGGTGATGGTCGGATCGCGGCGTAGGTTCACCGCCTTCTGTGATTTGGCCTTGGTCTCGAACCAGATCTCCCCGTCGAGGACGGCGTACCACATGGCCACCAGGTGCGGTCGGCCGTTGGGCAGCACGGTCGCCATGGTGGCTGTGCGGCTGCGCTCGATGAATTCGGTGATCTCGTCATCGGCCATCACGATCTTGGCGCGCTGATTGGTTCCCATGGTCAATCCTTACCAGGCGCGATCAGGAGTGTGACGACCACCACGTGTACAGCTCGGTCAGCGCCGGGCCGTCCATTCCGCCACGGACCTCGCTCAGCTGCAATTTGGCCTCGTCCGTCCAGGCCACGACGGGACGGGCGCCCACATAGCCACAGAACAATGTGCCGCTCACCTGCTGCGGCGTCGCATTGCGGCGCCATGGGCCCGGCGACTGGATACGCCCGGGACACTCGACGGTGGTCGAACCGGTGATCACCGTATTCATCGCGACCTCCAGGGCCGCTTTGTCCCTCACCAGGGTGAACGTCGCCGAGGCCGGACCGCCGGGATCGGCGTTCTGCTTGCAGGACACGACCGCCAAACCGCCGTCCGCGGGTCCTTTCGACTCGCACACGCCCTGCGGGTATCCGGTCGGCAACTGGCTCAACAAGCGAGACTGCGCCGCGGCATCAGTCGGATCGACCGAAGACGTTGGTGTGGAAGCGGTTTCGGTTCCATCCCGGGTGGCCAGCCAGCCGACCACCGCAGCGATGACAACGACCATAATCAACGCAATCGCACCGAGCACCGCTTTCGGGCGGCCCCCACCGTCACGCTGCCCGGGCAGCGGCCGGCGGACATCGTCGAGTTCGAACAGCTGGTCCCATGCCGGGCCGCCGGGGGGCGGTGGCGCGGCCCGCCAATCGCGCGGGTCCGGACCCTGCGGTCCCCACGGTGGCTGCGGTGCACTCACGTAACCCAATATCGCACGCCGACCATCGGCCACTGGCAACCGCCGCTCGGATCAGTAGGATGCTAGCCAGGACATTTGCCGGGGGGTGACTGTGTTTCCGTTCGAGGTGGAACGTTCGGCGTTCTTCGGTGGCTTCGGCGACCCCGTCGCTCTGCTCGCCGGCCTCCGCACAGCGGATCTGGTGGTGCCGCTGGATGCCGAGGGGTCGGTCTTCACCCAAAGGTGGGGCGGCCTGCCCTGGCTGGTGGCCTTCACCGGCGTGGACCGCTGCGCCGCGTTCGCCGAGGCGGCCGGACGCGATATCGCCGCCGTCGAGATCTGCCAGGTGCGGGGAGCAGCGGTGCTCGACGGTTTGGACCGGGCGGCCGAGCCCACCGGCCTCGTGGTGGATGCCGCCCATCCGGACGCCATGGCGTTTCCGCCGGTCAAGACGATCACCCCGCACTGCTATATCGATGAGTCGACAGGGAAGGCGGTCCGCACATGGGCGGCGTAAAGGTTCTCGGCGTCAACCCCGACACCCTCAAGCAGGCCGCGACCGGAATCAATGGGGTCATCGAAGGCATCTCCAGCGGCATGATGGGCAGCTACCAGGGCCAACTCGGCCGTGGGTTCGGCGACCTCGCCATGACCGGCCTGGAAGCCAGCCACCCCGACGTGCAGTCCGGGTTCGCCAACTTCACCAACCGGTGGGAGTGGGGCACCCGCGCCTTGATCACGGTCGCGAGCGATATCGGCTCGGCCCTCGATCTGGGTGCCGGCCGCTACGAACTGCAGGAAAAGTACTTCAACGACGCAGCCAAGGACATGGTCAACGACCTGGCCGGCGATCCGTCGCTGCAGAAGGAGTCCGTTCGAGACGCCAACGGCAACATCGTCGTCCGCGGCACCGACGACATGTCCTGGGGCAACATGGTCGACTACAACGTGAACCGGTTGGCCCACCCGGACTGGTCGGCCCAGTCGTTCGACAATGTCAACGACCAGATCAATCAGAACCTGCAGGCGATGAAGGACAACTCGCTGCAGGCCGGGCTGAATGCCGTCGTACCGGGCGAGGCCGCTCGGGTCACCGTCGACGGCTTCATGAGCGGTGATCCGGCGCCCGCGCCCGCAGCCCCGGTTGAACAGGCCCCCGACCCGAGGCTCTGACGAATGGGCTGGGGTCTCGACGACCTGATCGGCGACGCCGAGGACCTCTGGGATGACACCAAGAAGGTCGTCGGCAAAGTTGTCGACGTCGGCTCCGACGCGGTGGCCGACATCGCCGACGACGTGGGTGCGCACGGGGTGGCCGACAACATCCGCGACTGGGGCGATCACATCGCCGACGAACTCGGCGCCACCCCCGGCGAGAAGAACCTCAACGAAAGCGACGATCCCAAGGAACTGATCCACGGCGAACCCGCGGTGATGCGGGACCGTGCCGGCAAGCTCGACGGGCTGGCCACCAATTTCGGCAATGCCGCCGACGGCTTGGCTGGCATCAATGTCGGCGAATTCCAGGGCGAGGCCGCCGACGCCTACCACCAGAAGATCAGCCAGGAGATCCCCAAGTGGCGCGACGCCGCCGGCGCCTGCAAGAGCGCTGCCGCGGCACTGAACACCTTCGCCCCCATCGTCGAAGCCGCCCAGCAGCGCGCCGCCGAGGCCATCGAGAAGTGGAAGGAAGGCAAGCGTCAGCACGCGCAGTGGGTGCAAGCATGCAACGACTACAACGCCGCGGTGAACAGCGACGCGGACACCCTTCCGCCCAAACCGCCCGACGAGGATCCCGGCGAGAAGCTGTGCGCAGAGGCCGTCCAGATCCTCAACGACGCCCGTAAGGCCCGCAACGAGGGTGCGTCTTCCGCAGCGTCGGCATTCAACAACGCAGCCAACGAAGCACCACCCGAACCGCCGCCCTCACAGCGTGTCGCCGCCGATTTCAAGGACTTCGCTGATACCGCCGGCATGTTCGACAGCCACGCGGTGGTCGGATTGGTCGGTGCGGTCACCGATCTGGGCAAAATGGTCCGCACCGTCGATCCGACGAATCCCTACAACATCGCCCACCCGGCCGAATACGCCCGCAACGCCACCGCGGTCGGTGCTGGGCTGACCAACATGGCCGCCCACCCCGATCAGCTGGTCAAGGGATTCATCGGTGACGGCTGGGGTGCGGATCCAGGCCAGGCATTCGGCACATTCGCCTCGAACTTCATCCCATTCGGCCCGAAGGGTAGCGGCGTCATGAAGTCGGTACTCAAGGACGCGGCCGAAGGCGGAGCCCGCGACGTCGGCCGCACCGCCGCCGGCGCGGCTTCGCATTCGCGGCCGGCCGAAGGTCTGGCGTCGCACAGCACGCCGCACAACCCGCCCGAGGCCTCGGTATCGACGCACCCCGGTGGGCACGACGCGACACCGGCGGCCACCACACACGAAGCACCAGCACCCCAGGCGCAGCATCCGCACGGCGAAGCACCGCAACCCCGGGCGGAATCACCGCACGAACCTAGCGGGGACGCGCCCCGCTCCGCCGATCCGCCGGCCGAGCGGCCACCAGCAGACCATTCACCGTCGACGCCGGAACGCCACGACCCGGATTCGGCAGGCGTGCATGATCGAGGTCCCGACCCGGAGCCGCGCCACGAAACACCCAGCACGGACCGCACTCCCGATGCGCACACCGACTCCCCGGCGCCGCACGAACGGTCTTCCGAGCCCAACGGCCGCCACGGTGACGATCCCGAACCGCCCCCGCGTGGCCCTGAGGGCCGCGATCCCGAACCCCGCCAGGAACGGGTTCCCGACGAAAGGCCCACCCCGCGCGAGCACGACGGCACCCCGACCGAACGTCCCACCGAGAACCCCAAGCTCGACGGCGACAAGCCTGCCGACACCCCACACACCGACAAGACCGAGCCGGCTCGGGCTCCGCACGACACCCCGGCACCGAAGCAGGATGCCCCGACCGTCCGCGACGAGTCACCCCCGCCGCCCCGCTCGGATTCCCCGGCTACGACATCGTCGACGACACCGCACAACACGTCTCCCGCGCCGCAGTCCCCGGTGAACCCGGCACGCGCCGACGCGCCGAGCCCCCTGCGTGACACTCCCACCCAGGCTGCCCGTGAGGTGCCCGCCGCCCGAGAGGCGCCGGTGGCTCGCCCCCCTGATGCGCCGGCAGCCAAACCCAGCCCGGCCGCGGCAACCGATACTGCGCCACGGCCCGCGGCCGCGACGGCCAAGGATGCGGTGAACGCGGCCGAGGCTGCCCGCTCCGCCGACCCGGTCGCGGTCATGGACCGCGGACCGGGGCACCCGGCCGCGGGCGACAAGACCATGCCGACGAAATCCGGCGGGCACGACGGCAACGGCCCGGGCAACGGCCACAAACCCGACGATCACCATCCGGACGGCCCCGATGACGGCGGCGTACCTGACAAGCACGACATCGCCGACCAGTCGAAGACTGATCCGTCGGCTTCACATGAACCGAACCAGAAGTGCAGCGACGGAACCGATCCGGTCGATCTCGCCACCGGCGAGTACTACCTGCCCGCAGTCGATGTCGATCTGCCGGCGGTGCTCGGGCTGCGCCTGACCCGCACCCACAAGTCGAGCTACCGCGCCGGTGTGTGGCTGGGACCTTCGTGGTCGTGCACCTTCGACACCAGGGTCGTCATCACCGCGGATTCGGTCACCACAATCGACGCCGACGGCACCATGCTGTCCTTCGATCCACCGGTTGCCGACGAGCCGAGCGTGGCCCGCATCGGACGGGCCTGGCAGCTGTGGAATGCACCCAACGGCGGTTACCGGTTACAGCCACCCAACTCGGGTCTGAGTTACCACTTCGCCCCGAAACCGCACCTCGCCGGCGCGGACCTCGCCGACGGCATCATCTTCATCTCGGCGATCACCGACGCACACAACAATCGAATCCTGTTCACCTACAACGATTCCGGCGCGCCGTCGGGAGCGGTGCATTCCGGCGGGTACCGCATCGGCGTCGACTGCGCCGGGTCACGCATCCGGGGTTACACGCTGGCCACCGACACCGAGTCCACGGTGCTGCGCCGGTTCGGCTACACCCGCGGTGACCTGACGTCGGTGACCGACGCCACCGGAGCCACCACGACTTTCGAGTACGACGAGCGGCACCGGATGACGGGGTGGACCGATTCCACCGGCGCGCACTACGACAACGAATACGACACGCTGGGCCGGGTCGCCTACCAGGGCGGCCACAATGGGGTGTGGGCCAGCAGCTTCTCGTATCAGGCCAACCCCGACGGCAGCGGATCCACCACGGTGCACACCGACGCCGTCGGCGACACCACCGTCTACGGGTTTGACAGCGACCTGCGGCCCCGCGCCATCGCCGACCCACTGGGTCGGGTGACCCGCACCGACTTCAACGCCGAACGGGCTCCGCTGGCCATCACCGACCCCGCGGGCGCGACCACCACTCTGCGCTACACCCCCGACGGGATGCCCGCGCAGATCACCGATCCCCTCGGCAACGTCACCACCATCAACTACCTCGACACCGCTGCCGGCCCGCGGCCCGTACAGGTCACCGCGCCCGACGGGGCGGTCACCGTCTTCGGGTATGACGAAGCCGGTAACCGCGTACAGATGCGTGATGCCACCGGCGGTGTGTGGCGATGGGTGTACGACACCGCGGGTGCGGTGGCCGAGCGGATCGACCCGATGGACCGGCGGACGCACTACCGCACCAACCCGGCCGGACTCCCGATCACCATCACCGACGCTGCTGGATTCGAAACCCACTGTTCCTACGATGGTTTCGGTAATCTCACCGAAGTCGTCGGTCCTGACGGCGCGGTGACCCGGCTGACCTACGACCGCGCCGGTCGCGTGAGCGCGCGTGTCGGCCCGGACGGATCCTCGGAGACCTGGACCTATGACGGTGAGGGTAACCGCACCTCGCACACCAACGCGGTGGGCGCGACGACGCGCTGGGAGTACGGGTTCTACGACCTGCCCGTGACACGCATCGACGCGGACGGTTCGCGCACCCACTTCAGTTACGACAAGGCCCGCAGACTCATCGCGGTCACCAACCCAGCCGGGCAGACGTGGAGCTACCAGTACTCGGCTGACGGGATGCTCTCCGCGCAAACCGATTTCAACGGCGCCACCATCAGCTATGGCTACGACGCCGCCGGGCGGTTGGCATCGCGCACCAATGCGGCGGGGCAGACGCTGACCTACCGGTATGACGCGGCCGGTCGCCTGATCTCCGAGGCCAGCAGCGGCGGCGATTTCGGCGGCGAACGCATCGACTACAGCTACGACGGCGCCGGGAAGCTGCTGGCCGTGGTGATGCCCTGGGCGCGTACCGAATACGGGTACGACGCGGCCGGGCGGATGATCTCGGAGACCACCGACGGCCGGGCGGTGCAGTCGGTGTTCAACGCCGCTGGCGATGAGATAGAGACGTTCACCCCGTCGGGCGTGCGGACGTCGTTGTCCTATGACCGGCGCGGCTTGGTCGACATGCTGTCCACCGCGGGGCAACGGTGTGAGATCACCACTGATGCCCTGGGCCGTGCGACGCGTCTGCAGTACGGCACCACCGCGATCGACTCGGCCTTCGATGCCGCCGGACGCTTGACCGAACGCCGGGTGCTGGGCGGGTTACGGGATCTTTCGGTGCTGAATCTGGGGTCCGGATCAGGCAGTGCTGCAGAGCTTCTGGCTGCTGCCACGTATAGCTACCGGGCTGATGACACGCTCGCCGAGGTCAGTGTGGCCGACCCCACCGCACCCGCGCTCGGGACGGCCGCCACGTACGGTACCGACATCCTGGGCCGGCTGACGTCCCGGCAGACTGCCGGCGCAGTGGCCGAGACCACGGTGTTCGACGCCGCGCAGAACCCCACCATCATCGACGGATCCGCTGACGGCCCGGGTTGGCGGTATGAGGGCACCCGCCTGATCGATGATGGCCGGTCACGCTATCACTATGACGCCGCTGGTCGCCTGATCCAGACCGTCACCAAACGGTTGAGCCGCAAACCCGATGTGTGGCACTACCAGTGGGATGGCTGGGATCGGCTGCGCACCGTCGTCACCCCCGCCGGGCAGACCTTCCGCTACACCTACGACCCGTCGGGGCGGCGACTCACCAAGACCAGCGACCGTGAGTCGGTGGTGTTCGCCTGGCACGGCACCCGACTGGTCGAACAAACCACCACTGCCGGTGAGGTCACCTCCTGGTCCTATTTACCCGGGCAGTTCACCCCACGCACCCAAACCCACACCGCCACAACCTCTTCGGCGCCGCGTGTCGGTGAGCTGTCCCTGGACACCCCGGCTTCCACCGCGCCCCAGGCCGATATCGACCGCCGCTTCTACGCCTTGGTCACCGACCAGATCGACACCCCGGTCGGCCTGCTGGATCCGGCCACCGGCACCCTGGCCGGTCACGCCCACGCCAGCATGTGGGGACAGACCACCTGGACCGGTATCGACACCCCCTGGCGTTACCCCGGCCAATACCACGACCCCGAAACCGGCCTGCACTACAACCACCACCGCTACTACCAACCCCACACCGGGCGGTATCTGTCATCCGACCCACTCGGGTTAGCGCCCGCCCCGAATCCCTACGGATACCCGGGGAACCCGACGGCGTTCGCGGATCCGTACGGGCTGAGCCCGTGTCCGGACAACTATCACAACCGAGAACTACCCGACTCGACTAGACTGGGTCGCAATCTAGTCGCGGACGGACAAATACCGGCACGCGGCGACCAAGCACACCACATGGTTCCGGGCGGCATCAACTACGGCGGTGCACCAGAGATGCGAGCGATCTTGAAACACTTTGAGATCGGTATCAACGATGCTGCGAACGGCGTGTGGTTGCCAGACCACCGCGGAATGATGGGGCCTGATGACGTGCGAGTTCCGCATCACGGGGGAGGAGTGCATTCGAAAGCGCATCTCGAGGACATGTTGAGGGCGTTGCGACGTGAATCTACGCGAGAGGGCGTGATCGACGTGCTCCACGATGTACGAGAAGCACTGCTGGGTGGCGAACTGTACCGGTACGGCTCGTGATGAGAAGGTATGTGCTGTGTACCTAGCACTGGATGATGTGACTGTACAGTCCGTGGACTTTGTTGATCGCGATCAGTACTTCCGGTTGCGCGCGCTAGGCCCTGGTCCGGCCGGGAACCGTTGGGAATCTGTGCAGCTCGCCTGGGGCCTCACCTCGACCGACGAGTACAACCGACCGCTGCGCCGCAGCGCGGTCAATTCGATCGGATCCGATTTTCTCGTACTTCTAGACGACTGCCGCACACGCTTGGAGCCTTTTATCGGCAGTGACGGTGAGTTCTTGCCCGCAGACCTCGACGGCCGTGGTGTCTGGATCTATCGGAGTACAACCTACGTCGATGCGATAGATCTCTCGCGGTCTCACATGAAGTCAGAAACTCGTTTCCGACGAGGCGACCGGATGATTGTGGTTGCAAGTCGATTGGTCGATGCGCAGGTCTACGTTTTCACCGCGATGCCCTTATTGGGCACCTTCTTCAGTGAGCGCGCCAGGGATTCGCTGCTCGCGACGGGGTTGTTCGACACCATTGAGTTTCGTCGACCCTCTGCGATCGAAGTGATTGACTGATGCCACCAGCTCCTAGAGGCCTGCATCGATCGCACCCTCAGTCGACTGCCGCGAGTGAAGCACCTCTGGCTCCGTGCGGTCCGTGACCGATCATGTGTGATCAGTGTGGGTGGCCCCCGGTTTCATTCCGGCCTGTGCGGGATGCCGCATCGGCGCGTTATCAGTATGCGCAGGTCGCTGATTGGGAGTCAGGGCAGGTAATCGCCCGAGGCGGCGTGGAGGGGAGTTGGCGGGCACACGAGACTGCCATCAGAGTTTCGATGGTCTCAGGACGTGACGCGCAACCTCTGCTGACAGAGGCGCGAATGCCGTACCTGGACCCCGGCGCGTTGCTCGTCGCCGGGGCCGAGCACATCACTGCGGCCGCGCGCGTGCTCGACGACTACGGAGTTTGGGTGGCAGCCGTCGACACGGTCTCAGGCCGAACCGATCTCGCCATCTTCCTGAGCTCTGCGGTCATCAGTCGCGGCGACTCACGTGAGCGACTCGAGGACCCCGGGCTGGGCACCTATCACTTCCTCAGCCCCGCAGAACCCAACACAATCCGCGAACTCGGTGCATTCCGCCATGTCGATGACCCCCGTGGAACGCTGTACCTCAGCGACCACCTGGTCGCTCAACTTTCCTACGCCGGTGTGCTCGCAGGAACGAGCTTCGCCATCTGCGCGCCGCTCCCCTTCGATCCATTCCCACCCCCGCCAGCGTAGTTCCACGCCCCAAGTATTTTCGATTCCAGACCGTCCCCAAACGCCTGAGCCGCAAACCCGATGTGTGGCACTACCAGTTGGATGCCTGGGATCGGCTGCGCACCGTCGTCACCCCCGACGGACAGACGTACCGCTACACCTACGACCCCTCCGGACGCCGACTCACCAGGACCAGCGACCGCGAATCGGTGCTGTTCGCCTGGCACGGCACCCGACTGGTCGAACAAACCACCACCGCCGGTGAGGTCCCTCCTGGTCGTATCTGCCCGGCCAGTCACCCCGCGAACCCAAACTCACAGCACTGCAGGCACTTCGGCGCTGCGCGCCGGTGAGCTGTCCCTGGACAACCCCGGCCTCCACCGCGCCCCAGGCCGACGTGGACCGATGGTCCGTGGACCCAGGAGGCCCCCAGTTCGCCGAAGCGATGAATGCCTAATCCCGGGCATCCGCGACTCGATCCAAGGCCCTAGCGGTGCGGTGCGGCGCGTCCTCGTTCGCCGGCAGAGCTAGGGCGGGTATGGCACCATCATGTCGATCCAGGAAGAATACAACTTGTCCCCGAGATACATCATCCAGTCGGCGCTGGTGGCAAACCGAACACCTGGCGATTAATGCATCCGGGAGGACGCGGTGGAATGGCAATTTGGGGCTGAGTACCCGAAACCAATACGGACGCTACTTGAGCAAATATTCGACAGCCCGTACGCCGAAATTCCAGATGGATCCATCTTTGTACCCAAAGACCCCTACTCGAATCGGCAGATTACGTTGGGGACGCCGGCGATTGGACTTACTACCTTGAATTATCAGTAATCAAGGAATTACTAGAGGGTTTCGGCGGGATCGATCAAGATGTGCTCGACCGCATCACGCACTACGCGATATTCGACGACTTCCCATCGCCATAGAGAGTCCTAATGCAGTGATGCGGGTGTTCCACGGTTTAGGTCAGGTCATTGACGCCATCAACTCAATCGGCCCCGATTACGAATGGATTTACGTCAATCCAGAGAAGTGGGCCGACGAACCGTTCACGAGAGATCTATCGCATCGACGTAGGTTGTACTCGCGGAACCGCCTTTGCGTGGCAATTTCGTGACGGGCAACGGCGGCAACGCAGTGTCCGCTCCGGTTTGGCGTACTCCACAACTTCGGAGTCAGCGCCGCGCACGTCTTCACGTGCAACCACCGCTGCCTACAGGGCGATCGGACGATGCGCCAACGCATGGGCAACGACCGCTGCGGCATCCCACGTCGCCAGATCCACCCCGCTTGGCGGATAGAAGATGAGGTCCGTCGGAGCCGGGTGCGGGACATGTGCACTGAGCAGGGCGGTCCACCAGGGACTGCGCTCCGCGTCCCACGCAGACGAAGTCGGCATGATCCGCTGCACAATCTCGACCATTTCCTGCCGCGTCGGTTCTACTTTTCGCACCAGCTGTGGATCCGCGTCTACCCGCAACTGCCATGCCGCCTCTACCGTAGAGGCCGACCCGAACACGCCATCGAGCCATTCTGCGTCCACGGCGTAACCGGCTGCCACACTCAGTGTTTCGGCGATCAGGGCCGGCGATTCACCCGCTTCGAGACGCTCGTAGGCCTGTTCGATCAACGCGTCCCATTCGTCGGTTCCCTTCGGGGGAGGCAGCTCTGCGCGCATATCAACACCCACGATCACCCGAACGCGAATCTGCACGGCCCTGTCGACGGGAGTGGCCGTTCATGGATTCGCGCACGGCGAGTTGACGTAGATCTCGAACACCGCCTTGCCGCTCGGACGCACTTTGTCCGACGCCGTGATGCCGTACCCGCGGTCGTCTTTGTAGGCGCGCGTGTTGGGCGGTTCAGGTTCCGGCCGGGTCCACGGAGTGCGCTGGAAACCTTCGGCCTGCAGGGAATCCACCCGACGCAATGCGGCGGCGACGAACTCCGGTGACGGATCGTGCTTCACCCACGTGGTGCGCACCGAGAACGGCGGGCCCACGCTCATCAATGACTCCGGATCGGTACGGCAACCGATCTGCGCAACATCCTGGAACGCGGACCGGTCGAACTCGTCGCCGACGATGAGCGCGACGAGCCGGCTGTTCTCGTCGGTGGCCTGAGCGATCGTGATTGTGGGTGGCGTTGACATACTCGTTTCCTCCGTCGTTGTTGCCGCGCTGTCGCCACTACCGGCCCCGCATCCCGTGACCACTGAAAAGAGCACTGCGAGAGTGAAACCCGCCGTCAGAAACTTCATTGCACGTCGTACCGTTCGCCGATCTGCGGGTTGTCGGTGACCCGCGCACCACCCCACGGGTCTTCCCACTCGTCGGGCGTGAAAGGGATGTACTCGGCAGCCTTCTGCGACGCGGCGGCGTCCGCCTGGTCCCAGACTTCCTCGTCGAAATTGCCCGCATCGCCCACGTTGATGTCGACGGCGTTGGTCTCGATGCCGCGGTCGACATAGAGGCTGACATCGCCGCCGGCGATCACACCTGCCATGTTCTGGAATGCCGTCGAGTTGGGGTCGTCCCAGTACTGGCCGTGCCCGTCGGTACCTACGATGATCTCACCGGGCCGGTGGTCGTTGAATTCGCTGCCGTAGTAACCGGTGTCGAGGCGGACGACGCCGGGGATGTTGTCCGGATCGGTGACGCCGGGCAGACCGCCGAGTGGGTTGCCGACCTGGCCATCGGTGTTCTCCGGTAGCCCCATCGGGGCGATCCCGGTGTCTCTGGGCAGCGACTGGATGGCGCCGATGGGATCCCCCGGCGCGGTCAACGAGAACCGCTGCACATCGGGATTGGGGTTCTCGTAGGGTGCGGTGTAGATGCCCGTCCCGGCCGACGACGCATGCACGATCCGGTCGGCCCGCAGCCCGAGTTGTTCGGCAGTGCCGACGATCGCGCCGCCGTAGGAATGCCCGATATAGGTCACCGGGGTTCCGGCCGCCGAACCTGCCACCTCCCGGTCGATCTCGTGCCCGAAACCGACCAGCTTGGGCGCCATGTCGCGGGCGTAGGTTTCGTCGGCGGCCTTATCCAGACCTTGCGGGAAGTCGCCGCCGACATACAGCAAGATCGGCGAATTGCTCTGATCGGCCAGGGCGAGTGCCGATTTATGGTTCGACGAACTTCCGTTGAGGTTGGTGTTCGTGCCCGGTACCACCACGCCGACGCCGTTGATGCCGGGTTGGATCGAGCCGATCAGCTCGATCATCCGGCCGTTGCCTTCGGGGGAGAACCCCACGAACTGCCGGTCGACCTGGTCGGTCTCCGAGGTGATCGGGTCGTCGATGGTGCCGAGCATCGCGTTGAGTTGGTCCACCCGGGTCTGGTCCGGCGGCATCTTCTGGAGTTCATCAGTCAGGGCGTTACGGATGTTGATCTCGTTGGACGCGATACGGGTGTCGAAGGGCACCCCGTCCATGTTGCCCAACTCCAGGGGATCAGCTATCACCAACGCGTGCAACGTTTCTGGATCGAGCGTTGCCAGCAGGGCGGCGCGCTCGTCGGGCGTCATCCCGGCCAGCCGATCCACCAGCGCGTCCGGGTCGATGCGCTCGCCTGACGGCAACGTCACGTCGGGCTGACCATGCACCATGGCCGCCAGATCCTTGGCCGATGTCCGCAGCGTTTGGCCATAGCTGGTGTCCAGACGGTCTACTTCGTCGAGCCCGGACTGGATAGCGCTCTGGTACTGCTCGGCGTCGTCGGCACGGTCGGCGTCGGGATGGGTCACCGCCCCGGTATCGGAGACGGTGAAACCTCGGGATGCGGCTTCGTCGACCTTTCCCAGGATGAAAGACCGAAGGCTACCGAGGTCGCGGGCGGCATCCTCGGCGTTGTCGGAAATCTGATCGAACACGTTCGACAGTTCGCGCCCGTGATCGACCTCCTGCTCGATGCGCGCCGTCGCCGCGTCATGAGTCTGGCCGTACCAGTTCGGGGCGTTCGCTATCGCTCTCTCCGCCTTGTCGAGCGCCTCGTCCAGTGACCGCACGTTGTCCCGCGCCTGCGTCCCCGCCGCAGCCAGCCCATCGAGATTCCAGCCTCGCAGTTGGCTGATCGACGGCCGCATCAGCGCGCAGGCAACTCGTTGATCGCCGCCCCCATGCTCTGGTCCAACTCCACGGTGTTCGCGGCGAACCGCGTGACCTTGTCCGCCATGGTTTTCAGCCGTTCGCCGATCGACGATGTCGCCTCCGCAGCCGGGTCTGCACAATCGCGGATGGCGGCCAGCACATCGCTGCCTGAGCCTTGCACGTGCCCGAAAGCGTCCCACTTCAGGTCGGCGGTGCTGCGACCACCTTCGCGCCACTGGTGGCTGATATCGGACAGTTCGATGGGACTGATTCCGAACTCGGGCACCTCGTCCCCCTTTGCTCGCCGGACGGTGCTACCAGGCTACCGCGACCTGTGAACCAGCTGAATGCGAATTCTGATGCCGGGGAACCGCTCAGTTCGACGACGCCTCGCCCGGCTCCTCTGCCCGTGTGCCCGGTTGCTGCGCCGCCGTCGGTCCGCCGCGGCCATAACTCGGAATCCCGGGGTCCGGGCCGGCGGTCGCCGACGGCGCCGCTGCCGCGCCCCGCTGCGGTGGAGCGGGCGGATACCCCGCCTGCTGCTCATACCGCTGCTGCAGAGCCTCGTAGGACTCCTGAGCCGAGTCGGCCCGGGCACCGGCCCGACCACGCGCCTGCGCGGTCGCCGTGCTGTGCGCCTGCGCGTCGGCCTGCCCCTGCCCTGCTGCCCGCTGTTGCGCCGGCGGCGCCTGCTGGTACTGCGCGTACGCCTGGTAAGCCTGCATGTACTGCGCGTACGCGCCATAGTCGGGACCGGCCTGCGCGGACCTCTCATCCCCCCCGAGCAGCAGCGCCGCCACCGCCACCGCCCCTTGCAGCAGGTTGAGCACCACGATCACCACCAGAGCCCAGCCGGCGTCGTCGGCCTCGACCCAGGTGCTCAGTGCAACCAGGAATCCTGTTACGGCGAATGTCGCTGCCAGCCAACCATGTTCAGCTTGGCGTGGTAGCAGACCGACACCGGCGATCACCGCCGCCAGCACGCTGAACCACGTGATCCAACCTAGCGCGACCGGTGAACCGAAACTGACGGCGAAGGTGATCAGACCCAGCACCGCGGTCGCGATCCACAGCGCCGCCGCACGTTGGGTGTTGCCCTCCGGTTCGGGAGCCGCGAACTGATACCCGCCGTAGCCACCCCCGTATCCGCCGTAGTAGTCCGGTGAACTCGTCATGGCTGCCCCCTCCTGGAATCCAACCTATTACGTCAGTCAGCGGAACTGAACGACGATTTGATGTAGCGCATCTCATCGTCGGTGGCCACCATGGTCACCTCGGCCGACCCCGACCGGGTACGCACCGCCACCACGTCGTTCTTCGGATCGATCAGCCGCAGACTCACATCGACATCCCGCGACGGCGCCGCCTGCGGGGGCTTCACCACCATCGCCGTCACACCGACCCGCACCCCTTGCTCGGCCACCCCGTCGAACATCTCCACCGAGTAATTGCGCTCCGCGCCGGCCTGCATCGATCCACGGTTGAAGTCGGTGACCCGCAGGACGTTCTGGTCGGCCACCGCCTCGACCATGTCGCGCCACGCCGCGGGCCTGCGGGTGTGCACCCGAACCCGCGCGCCCAGCGCGAGCGAGCGCAACACGGCCTGCTGAGCCAGATGCAGGGTCCCGCACACCTCCACCCGCTCGATCTGCGGGCCGAACAGCGGCAACGCGACCGCGCGGCCGTGGGCGTCGGCGCCGATCACCTGCCCACACCCGGAAGCGGGCAGGGCAAGATCTTTGAGCGCATCGTCACCCGTGGCGAAGGCCCACCGTTCGACCGACCGTCGCGGCGGCGGCATCGGCAGGCTGGTGGCCAGCGCCGCGAACTGGTAGCCGCGCAGGTGACTGAGACCGCGCAGGCCGGCACGGATCCGGCCGTGGCTGTTGAACCGCACCAATCCCCGAATCTTCACCGGCCCCCCGGCCTCGTCGCGGCGCAACGAAACACACACGGTGGTCGAATAACTCGGCACCGTCCACAACAACCCGAGACCCGCGGTGTCGAGCATCGACGGCTGCACCGAGAAACTGCGCAGCTGGAAGAGCCCCTCCTGGCAGGTGAACCAGGTCTCCTCGACACTGCTCAGCGCCACCCCGTCGGACAGCTGGTTGGTGGCCTGTGCGATCTCGCTCGCGGTCATGATGTGCGGGCGCAGCCCCGCTTCGGCCAGCCGGTTGGCCACCCGACGGGTCGCGGTGCCCGCGGTCCGGATGATTCCCTCGCGCCCGCCGCCGCGGTGTCGCACGGCGTCCGGGCAGCGCGTGGGGTCGAACCGCACGGCGACCCAGACCGTGCGCTGCGCGATGGCGGGCAGCGGCCCCAGCACCGCGTCATAGATCGCCGCGATCTGACCGTGGCCCTGGGACCGCGCGCCTTGGCTGATCACGTCGATCGAATCCAGCGTGATGTCGAACTGCTCCAGGCAGTCGGCGACCATCTGCACCGATACCGTCTCACCGGACACCGTCACGCCGGGCTCCAGCACCGTCAGCGCCTGCGGGTTCTCCTGTATCCGCACCAACGACAGCAATGTCTTGCCGTCCCAGTGGAAGCCGATCTGCGCCCCGTCCGGCAGTTCCGCATCGAATGGTTCGTGGCGCGCGCCGCGGGTGGCCCGCCGGCGTCGGTCGCGGGCGAATCCCGCCCGCATACCGACCCATCGGGGCAGGGTGAGTCCGCGTACCCGGACGACGAACAGCAGCGCCACGGCGAGCCCGGCCGCGGCGCCGTACCAACCGGGTTGGTGCAGCAGCAACGCGGTGGCGACACCGATCGCGATGAACAACTCGATCAGGAGCAGATCGCGTAGCGGAACGGCACGCTGCGGGATGATGTCGACGGTCGACGCGAAATCTCCCGGCGCAGCCGTGTCCCCCCGGCCTCGCTCGGACCTACGACGAACTGTCACACCCCCGGTCCCTCATCCGTTGAACGGCTGTACCCTGATCGCTGATTGGGGGAGCAGCCATGCCAGCGCAAGTTACCACGCGTGCTCAGGTCAATGGGTATCGCTTTCTCATCCGGCGCCTCGAACATGCACTGATTCGCGGCGATTCGCGGATGATCCACGACCCGATGCGTGGCCAGATGCGTGCTCTGCTGGTCGGCATGGTGGTCGCGATCCTGATCGCCGGTGCAGGCGGCGTGCTGGCCTTCTTCAAGCCGATGCCCAACTTCGGCAACTCCACCATCATGCTGAGCAAGTCCAACGGCGCCATCTTCGTGCGGATCGGCGACAAGCTGCACCCCGTGCTGAACGTTGCGTCCGCACGCATGATCGCCGGCAAGAACGACCCGCCGAAACAGGTCGACGACAAATTCCTCAACACCGTTCCGCTGGGCCCGATGGTCGGAGTCGTGGGCGGGCCCACCGCCATTCACCAAGGCGATGACATGAACATGTCGTCGTGGACGGTGTGCGACACCACCAAGACCCCGGACGTCACCGTGAACGTCGGCAGTTTCTCCGTCGAGACCACCGTGCTGGGCAACAACCCGGTACTCACCGACGACATTCGCGCCGCCTCGCCCGCGCAGATGCTGCTCACCCAGAGCGGCAACACCACGTTTCTGCTCTACAACGGTGTGCGCGCGCCGATCGATCCGACGGATCCTGTGCTGCACAGTGCTTTACGTCTCGGTGACGCAGAGGTGCGCGAAGTCTCGCCCGGACTGCTCAACGCCTTCCCCTTGGTCGACCCCATCCTGCCCGTCACCATCGACGGTGTCGGCCAGCCGACCGACTACCTCGACGCGCAATACCGGATCGGCTCGCTGGTGAAGACGGTCGACTCGCGCGGCACCCAGCTCTACGTCGTGCTTCGCCAAGGGCTGCAACCCATTTCGGAAGCCACCGCCGACATCATCCGGTACGGCGACGCCGGGTCACCGACCGTGTCGGACCCGGACACCATCTCTCCTGCCGTCATCAGCAACGCCCCCATCGTGCATGCCCTGCACGTCGACCACTACCCCACCGCGTCACCGGAGTTCATCAACGTCGAACCCGATCGCGTGATCTGCCTGGCCTGGCAACGCACCAACACCGCCGCCGAGGCCACCAACCGGCTACTGGTCGGTCACCGGTTGCCGGTGCCCAAGGACGCGCAGCCCGTCCGGTTGGCGACGGCGGACGGCAACGGTCCGGGCCTGGATTACGCCTACCTCAAACCCGGTACCGGGGAATACGTCCAGTCCACCGGTGGCGAGCCGAACAGCAAGGCGATGGGCCAATTGTTCTACATCGCCGACACCGGTGTGCGGTACCACATCAAGGATCTGCCCACCGCGACCGCGCTCGGCGTGTTCGGTGTCAAGGACCCCGAAAGCCCGAAAGAGACGCCCCAGTACGCACCCTGGCCCATCATCTCGCTGTTGCCTCCCGGACCGGAGCTGTCCCAGCAGGCCGCACTGATCGCCCACGACGGAATGGCCGCCGATCCCGACGGTTTCAAGGTGGTTCCGCCGAAGTAAGTCGGCTAGATTCGCAGTTCCCGGAAGAACGCGTAAAGCCGGATGATCCAGCAGGCCAGCGGGAAGACCAGCGCGATGGCCAGGTATTCGAGCAGTTCCACCCGCCGCCGCATCACCGGCGAGAACTCCAGGCGCGGCGCCACCAGACCGGTACACACCACCAGGACACCGAGCGACACCAGCATCAGGGCCGAATTCACCTGCCAACCATCGAGATTGACAGCGGTCTTGACGATCATCGCCAGCACGATCAGCAGACCGGCACCGATCAGCGTTGCGGACTGCACCAGGTCGTGGTGGCTGCGTCCGCGCAGGCACAACACGGTCGCCACCGCGATCGAAAAGGCCGTCCCCTGCCAGAAGAATCCATTGCTGACGTCCACGGCCAGATAGCAGCCGATGACCGCCGCCATCCCCGCCGCGGCGATGATCCCGGTGAGGTATTCGTTGGCCCGCTGCACCCGCTCGGCCATACCCTCCTCGGTGGGGATGACCTGCTTTCCGATGGCGTTCACGCCCTCAACAGTTGTGCCGCCCTGGGTTTCGATGTCATCCAAGGGCTCACCCGCGGTGGGAACGCGGGGCACCGGCAGCTTGGACAGCATGATGGTGGTCCTGGGTGCGAGGTAGACGATGATCACCGCGACCGTCGTGAGGATCGCGCCGATGGACCGCGGCGCAGGGTCGAGGACGAGTTCGGCCACCGCGGCCGGGATGCACAGCACCGCCAGCGCGACCACCGCCGTGTACAGCGACCTGCCGCGCCCGGTGATCAACAGCATCAGCAGGCCCACCAATGCGGTCAGAGCGAACGCCATGGGCAGCGCCTTGACGCCGTGCGCACCCGGAACCACGAACAGGGCCCCGCCGAAGATCAGCGGCAGCGCGGCGCCGGCAAGCCAGGCCGAGCGCCCCGCGTCCCGCGACCGGTAGGGCAACACGCACGCGGCGACCGCGCACATCAGTCCGACGCTCAGCGTGGCGAGGGCCGCGATGGGTACCGAGGGCACCAGCGACACCAGGGTCTGGCGGGGCAACAGAACCGCCACCAGCACGCCCAGCAGGATGCTCAGCCCGAACCATGCTGCCGGTCGGGCATTCTCGGCCAGCCAGGCGCCTGGGGTGCCGGTGTCGGCGATCGTCGCTTCGACGTCGTCGAACAGCAGTGGCGCTGCCGGTACGCCCACCTGCTGCACCACCAGGAAGTCGCCGTCGTAGATTCCGGCCTCGGCCAGCGACCTACTGGGATCGATCGCCGTGCCGCCGAGTCGTGCGAATGTCCACTTGCCCTCGGCGTTGTCGAACCGGGTGTCCTCGAGGTCGCTGACCGCGGGCATCTGATCATCCGCGAGGTCGATCACGTCGTTGATGACCGCACCGATGCTGACGTGGGTGGGCAGCCCGATGTCGAGCACCAGCCCACCGACGAGCACCGACACCCGGCTGAGCTCCTGCTCTGACTCCGACTGCGAATCCAGTTCCGACAGCGACGGTGGCAACGTCATCGGATAGGGCCTCCCACCTCGTCTTCGCGATGGTGTGACAATACCGACGATCGCTCGTTAGCCTGACAAAGCGAGCGTTCGGGGGGAGGCAGCGTGGCCACGCAGGGATTTGTCCGTCGTCTACGGGTGTCACCGCCCCGGATGCCGGGCGGTGAGGTGAACCTGCAGTCGCCACCCGAAGTGCCTCGCGTCATCCCCGGCAACCTGCTGATGAAGCTGATGCCGTTCGTGATGATCGTCGCCGTCGTCGGGATGCTGGCCCTGATGGTCACCGTCGGCGGCCGCGACCTGACCCGCAATCCGATGTTCCTGATCTTCCCGATGATGATGATCATGTCGATGGCCGGCATGTTCATGGGTGGCGGCGGTCGGACCGGTAAGGCAGCCGCCGAGTTGAACGAGGAGCGCAAGGACTACTTCAGCTATCTGGCGAACCTGCGCGACGACGCCGATGACACCGGTGATTCGCAACGCACCGCGCTGGAGTGGAGCCATCCCGATCCCCGCACCCTGATCGACGTCGCGGGAACCCGCCGGATGTGGGAGCGCCGGCCCAATGACCAGGATTTCTGCCACGTCCGCGTCGGCGTCGGCACCCACCGGTTGGCCACCCGACTACTCGCCCCGGAGACCGGGCCGCCCGAGGATCTGGAGCCGGTGTCCACGGTGGCGCTGCGCCGGTTCGTCAAGACGCATTCGGTGGTCCATGCGCTGCCGACGGCGGTGTCGCTGCGCGCCTTCCCGACCGTCACCTTCGAGGGCGACCGCAAGCTCGCCCAACAACTCGTCCGATCGATGATCCTGGAGCTCTGCGCTTTCCACGGACCCGACCACCTGCAGGTCGCCATTGTCACCGCCAACCCCGACAACGAGAACTGGAGCTGGGTCAAGTGGCTGCCTCAGGCTCAGCACGCCAGCGCTCATGACGGCTGCGGCACCATGCGGATGCTGTACCCCTCGCTGGAACTGCTGGAGACCTCGCTGTCGGCGGACCTCTCCGAGCGCGGTAGGTTCAACCGCAATTCCCAACTGGCACAAGGCATGAAGCAACTGGTGATCGTTATCGACGACGGGTACGTCACCGGTGACGAGCGTCTGGTCACCGACGCCGGCCTGGACAGCGTGACCGTGTTGGACCTCAACGGTCCGCCCGACGGTGCCGCCGCACGACGCGGTCTGCAGCTGGTCGTCGAGAACGACGACATCGGCGCCAAGACCGCGGCAGGTACCGAAAGATTCGCCACCCCTGACCGTTTGACCGTCGCCGAGGCCCAAGCCACCGCCCGCCGATTCGGCCGGTACCGCCCCGGCAACGCCGCCCACATCGTCAGCCTGGAGGCCGAGAGCAGGGCCACCGATCCCGGCTTGATGGCCCTGCTGAAGATCCCGGACGCCGCCGACATCGTGCCCGAGGACGTCTGGCGGCAACGCTCCCCGCGCGAACGTCTGCGGGTGCCCATCGGCTATACCCCGTCCGGGCAGCCACTGGAACTCGACATCAAGGAATCGGCCGAGAACGGCATGGGCCCGCACGGATTGTGCATCGGCGCAACGGGTTCCGGTAAGTCGGAGTTTCTGCGGACCCTGGTACTGGCCATGATCACCTCGCATTCGCCGGAGGCACTGAACCTGGTGCTGGTCGACTTCAAGGGTGGCGCCACCTTCCTCGGACTGGACGGCGCGCCACACATCGCGGCGATCATCACCAACCTCGAAGACGAGCTGACGATGGTCGACCGCATGCGTGACGCCCTGGCCGGTGAGATGAACCGCCGCCAGGAGTTGCTGCGCTCGGCGGGCAACTTCCCCAACGTCACCGAGTACGAGCGTGCGCGGGCCAACGGCGCCGACCTGGATCCGCTGCCGGCGTTGTTCATCGTGGTCGACGAGTTCTCCGAACTGCTTTCCCAGAAGCCGGATTTCGCCGAGCTCTTCGTCATGATCGGCCGACTGGGCCGGTCCCTGCACATCCACCTGCTGCTCGCGTCGCAGCGCCTGGAAGAGGGCAAGCTGCGCGGCCTGGACTCGCACCTGTCCTACCGGATCGGCCTGAAGACCTTCTCGGCCGGCGAGTCCCGCAGCGTGCTGGGGGTGCCGGACGCCTATCACCTGCCCAGCGTCCCGGGTTCGGCGTTCCTCAAATGCGATGCCGACGAGCCGCTGCGCTTCAACACCTGCTACGTGTCCGGCGAGTATGTCAAGCCGCGGGTGTCGGCGCGGTCGGGCCGGTCCTCGCAACTGGGCGTGCTGGCGCCGAAACTGTTCACCGCCACCCCGGTCAAGAAGGATCCGGTACCCGCCGCCCCGGTGGAGACACTCGAACCCGACCACGCCGTCGAGACTGCGGCCTCACCCACCAAGGTCACCTTGCTCGACATGGTGGTCAGCAGGCTTCGCGGACACGGGCGCCCGGCGCACGAGGTGTGGCTGCCGCCGCTGGAGGAAAGCCCCGCGGTCAACGATCTGCTCCCCGATTCCACGTGGAACGATCCCCGGAACATCAACGGCCGCTTGCTTCTTCCGATCGGCGTGGTGGATCGCCCCTACGATCAGCGCCGTGATGTGCTGACCATCGACCTGTCGGGCGCCCAGGGCAACATCGCCGTCGTCGGCGGACCACAGTCGGGCAAGTCGACCGCGATGCGCACGATGATCATGTCGGCGGCGGCCACCCACACCCCAGAGCAGTTGCAGTTCTTCTGCCTCGACTTCGGCGGCGGCACGCTGGGCAGCCTGACCAATCTGCCGCACGTCGGCAGCGTGGCGGGCCGGATGGATTCCGACCGCATCCGGCGCACCGTCGCCGAGGTGACCGGCCTGCTGAGGGAACGCGAACTGCGCTTCCGCGATCTGGGTATCGAATCGATGCGCGACTTCCGGCAGCGCAAGGCCGAACTCGCCAAACTCCCTCCCGAGGTGGCCGCACAGGATCCGCTGAGCCGGGACCGATTCGGCGACGTGGTTCTGGTGGTGGACGGCTGGGCCACCATCAAGGCCGACTTCGACATCCTGGAGCCGGCGCTGCAGGCCATCGCGATCCAGGGCCTCTCCTACGGAATTCACCTGGCCGTCACCGCAACTCGCTGGATGGAGATCCGTCCTGCGGTGAAGGACATGCTCGGCACGCGGATCGAGCTGCGGATGGGCGATCCCATCGACAGCGACGTGGGCCGCAAGTTCGCCGAACTGGTCCCGCTGGGCCGGCCGGGACGCGGCATGAGCGCCGACCGCCTGCACATCCTGATCGGCCTGCCCCGGCTGGACTCCAGTTCCGACGTCGAATCGCTGCCCGCCGGTGTCGCGGGATCATGTGACGCCCTGCGCCAGTTCTACGGCGAACGGCAGGCGCCGCGGCTGCGGATGCTGCCACACGAGTTGGACCGGAACCAGGTCACCGAAGCCGCCCGCCGCGCAGGCAGCCTGGGCCCGGCCAGGATCGTCATCGGTATCGGCGAATCCGAACTCGCGCCCGTCGTCCTGGATTTCGACGCCCAGCCGCACCTGGTCATCTTCGGTGACACCGAATGCGGGAAGACCAACCTGCTGCGCAACATCGCCGCGGGCATCATGGAGAACGCCACCCCGAGCGAGGCCAAACTCATCCTGGTCGACTTCCGGCGCACCATGCTGGGTGTGGTCGACAACGACTACCTGGGCGGGTACGCCACCGCCGCGCAGTCGTGTGCGGACCTGATGAAGGCGCTGGCCGACTCCCTCAAGGACCGGATGCCGCCCAGCGACGTCACCCAGCAACAGCTCAAGGACCGCTCCTGGTGGACCGGACCCGACCTGTACGTCGTGATCGACGACTACGACCTGATCCCTGGCGGTTCGCTCAACCACCCGCTGGCACCACTGGTCGAATATCTGCCGCAGGCCCGCGATATCGGCCTGCGCGTCATCATCTCCCGCCGCATCGGCGGCGCCGGGCGCGCCATCATGGACCCGATCATCGGCCGGATGCGCGACCTGTCCTGCAACGGTCTGGTGATGAACGGCACCAAGGACGAGGGTGCGCTGTTCGGCTACAAGCCCCAGCAGATGCCGCCCGGCCGCGGCATGTTGGTGTCCAGAACCGTCCGCAGTGACGTCGTCCAATTGTCGAAGATGCCCGACCTGTGACGGGGGCCCGCGAGCTGGTGCAGGTCCGGGTCATTCCGGCTGCGCCCGAACATGTCCGGTTGTCCGTCGTCGCCGCAGGCACCCAGCTGGACGTGTCCCTTCCGTTGGACTCCCCGGTCGCGGCCCTGCTTCCGGAGCTGGTGAAACTCGTCCGTTCGCGCGACGGGCTGACCGGCGCGCCACCCGAGGAGTCGACCTCCAAGGACACCAAACGAAACTTCTGGGTGCTCGTCCCCGACGGTGGCGACCCGCTGACGCCGGACTCGACCCTGCGGGAAGCGGGCGTCGTCAACGGGTCGCTGTTGCGCTTGACCGCCGAACGGGCGTTGTCGGCACCCACCCTGTACGACGACGTCGTGGACGCGGCCGCGCGGCTGAACAAAGCCGCCCACGCCGGCTGGGACGCCGCGGCGGCCCGCTGGATGGCGTTTGCCGGAATTCACCTGTCGGCGTTCACGTTATTGTATTTCCTTGTCGGACAGGCATTTGCATCGCACCGCGCGGCGCTGGTGGGGATCTCGGTCGTGGTGGCCCTGGCGTTGACGGGGGTCGGTGCGCTGGCGCACCGGTCCTACGGGCAGGCCGCGGCGGGCGCCACGCTCGGCTGGGCCGCCCTGCCGGTCACCGCGGGTGCGGTGTGGGCGGTGCTGAACCGCTTCGGCGGCTATGGGCTGGCCGCCGGGTGCGCCGTGCTCGTCGTGGTGTTCTACGTCCTGTACCGGGCTGTCGGGACCGGACGGTGGGGGTATCTGACGGCGGGCACCTTCTTCGCCCTCGGTGGGCTCGCCCTCGTGGTCCATCAGGTCGGGGTGCGCGCCGATCTGGTCGGCGCAGGGCTGGCCGTGATCTCGACTCTGGCGTGCCTGACGGTGCCACGACTGACCGCACCCATGGGACGGTTCAAGCCGCCGCGCTCCCGCACCGAAGCCGAACCCGAAACGTCGATGTTCGAGAATCCGTTCGCCGGCCCGGCGACACCCGCTCCCACCCCCGTGGGCGAGAGCACCGCCGCTGCGACACCGACCGCCGAAGGCGTGTGGGACCGGGTTCGCACAGCGCTGTTGACCCGGTCGGCGCTGTACGGCGGCTTCGCATCGGCCGCTGCGGTCGGCGCGTCCGTCGTGCTGATCGCCCAGCATCCGCCGCATTGGTCGGGCCTGGTCTTCGCGCTCACCTGTGTCGGCACCCTCGCGCTCTACACACGCCGGGTCAGCGCGGTGCTGGAACGGGCCGCGCTGGTGGTCCCCGCCGTCGCGCTGGCCGGCTACGCGTGCTGGGCCGCGCAGCAGGGAGAGCAGCCGCTGCCGCTGGTGGCGTTCGCCGTGCTGTTGGTGGCCGCGGTCGGGGCTGCGGTCATCGGTATGCGCGTGCCCGCCGGGCCGATCCCCGGGCGCCTGGTGACGGCGTTGACCTACCTCGATTACCTCGCTTCGGCGGCCCTGCTCCCGCTGACGCTGTGGGTGGCAGGCGTATACAGCCGGCTGGGTTTCTGATGCGGCGCTGGGCCGCGGCAGTGGCCGCCGCGCTGATGGTGGCCGCGTTCGAGGCCGCCCCCGCTGCGCAGGCGATCAGTCCGCCGGTGGTGCCGCCCGGCCCGCCCCCGAACGGTGGCGGCGGTGCACCGGACACGACGGAGCAGAAGTCCGTCTGCGGTACCGGCGGCGTGTTCCCGGACAGCGATTTCAGCCTGGTCCCCAATGCCGAGGCGATGCTGAACTTCCCCGATGCCTGGAAGTTCTCCACCGGCGCGGGACAGAAGGTGGCTGTCATCGACACCGGCGTCGCGCCGAATCCCCGTCTGCGAGTCCTCGAGGGCGGCGGGGATTTCGTCTCGTCCTCGGACGGGCTCGTCGACTGCGACGCTCACGGCACGTTGGTGGCCGGACTGATTGCGGCATCGCCGGTGCCCGAGGACGCGTTCGCCGGTGTCGCGCCCGACGCGGCGATCCTGTCGATCCGGCAGAACAGCAGCGTGTACTCGATGAAGGGGTCGAGTTCGGCCCAGAACGACCCGAACGCGGTGTCCGTCGGGTACGGCAGCACCCAGACTCTCGCCCGGGCCATCGTGCGCGCTGTCGACATGGGCGCGACGGTGATCAACCTGTCGGAGGTGGCCTGCGCGCCGGTCGGCGCCGGCATGGACGACGCCGAACTGGGCCAGGCCGTGCGGTTCGCCTTCGAGCGCAACGTCG
This sequence comes from Mycobacterium sp. P2_H7, assembly GCF_056403275.1. Lineage (NCBI taxonomy): Bacteria > Bacillati > Actinomycetota > Actinomycetes > Mycobacteriales > Mycobacteriaceae > Mycobacterium > Mycobacterium sp. P2_H7. The sequence goes on from NZ_JBFUFU010000003.1 coordinate 55,351, forward strand.
TGGTGGTGGCTGCCGCGGGCAATTTCAACAAGCAGGGCTTGTGCAGCGTGCAGAACGAGATCAGCGATCCGAACCTGCCGTTGGCCGATGCGTGGAAGTCGGTGCGCACCATCGCAAGTCCCGCATGGTTCCAGGATTACGTGTTGACCGTCGGCGCACTGACCCCTGAGGGCGAACCCGCCGACTTCAGCCTGCACGGGCCCTGGGTGGATCTCGCCGCTCCGGGCGAGAAGATCACCTCGCTGAGCCCGAACGGACCCGGGTTGATCAACGCGTTCGTCGATCCGAACGGCGGGCTCGTCCCGATCAACGGAACCAGTTTCGCGACGCCCTTCGTCTCCGGCGTGGTGGCCCTGGTGCGGGCGCGCTTCCCGCAGATGTCCGCCGGCGAGGTGATGGACCGGATCAAACGCACCGCGCACACCCCGGAGGCCGGGCCCAACCTGGCCACCGGCTATGGCGTGGTGGACCCTGTCGCGGCGCTGACCTACCAGCTGCCGCCCGCCGCCGACCTGCCGAACCCCGATCAGGGACATCCCATCGCGGGCCCTCCTCAACCGGACCCGGTGCGCGTACTGGCCCGCAATGTCGTGCTGGCGGTGCTGGGACTGTGCGCGGCTGCAGCGGCCATCGCACTGGCCGTCGTCAAGAAGGCAAAGGACTAGCCCGGCAACGGAAGATCGGGCCGGTGGTGGCGCAGCCATGCGCCGACGATGCCGCGTTGCCAGTCCGGTTCGAACTCGGCCGGGAAGATCACGCACCGTGGTGACCGGTGTGGGCGGCCCTGGCGCAGATCCGAATGGTTCAGCCGGTCGTGGACCTTCAATCGCGTGCGGGACGCGCCGGGCACCGGCGAGATGGTGCCGCCGCCGACGATTCCCCACCCCGCGACGGTGTTGGCGTGGGCAAGGGCCGCCTGCGCCGCGGGCGCCATGGCGTTGCCCGGAAAGTTCGGTGTGCGGCCTGCGGGCAGCGCGGTGTTGCGGTGCTGGAATCCGGTCAGCGCCGCCCACGGCATGTCGACGGCGACGGTGCCGTCGACCTTGTGCATACCGTCCGGCCCCAGCACCAGCCGCTGCAGCTCGCCGAAGGTGTGACGCAGTTCATCCCGTTTGCGGAAGTAACGCGGAATGCAGAACCCCCCGGCCGCTGCCAGGCCCCCGACCAGCGATACCGCCGCCACGTCGGGAAACAGCAGGCCCAGGGCCAGCGCCACCACCAGCCAGATGGCAAAAGCCTGCACGATCAGCACCGGTATCAGTCTGGGCATGGTGGTGTCGGCATTCAGGACACATCTGAGCTCGACAGGCCTGGTGAAGTCGTCCGCGGTTGTCATGATCCCCCTCCCGGCCATCCTGCCAGCCAGCCCGGACGCTTCCCGGGAATCCCCGTAGGATTGGCTGGTTGAGTGTCCTGACCTGAGGGAATTGAGGAACTGTGGCCGATGACGAACCGCCCCAGGCGGAACGTAGCGGGCCCGCGCGTCCTCCCTGGCTGACCCACATGCCCACGCCGGAAGAGCCGCGGGAGGAGCGCCGCCGCTCGCGCCGCGGCAGGCAGTCCGCCGAACCCGAGCCCGGGCAGGCCCCTCGGCCGTCCACCGCGACACCCCCGCCGCCGGTTCCGCGCTGGGAGCCGCCACCGCCCCCGCCGTGGACTCCCTCGCTCGCGATGACGGATTCACCGTTGTTCAACGAGGTGGCCCGCGACCATCACGCTCCGGCGCTGGAGTCGCGTGCGCCGGAGGAGCAGGAACCGGAGCCGCCCGTTGAGGCGGCGCCTGAGCCGGTCGTGCAGGCGGCCGCCGCGCCCGAGTTCGAGCCCGAGCCCGAGCCGCCGGTTCCGTCGGTGCGGCAGTTCGAATTCCCGCCCGCGATCGAGGTCTTGACCCCCGAACCCGAGCCGGACGTCTCACAGCCCGAGCCCGAGCGACCACCCGATCTGGATGACGTGGATGCCCGGGCCGCACAGTTAGCGGCACTCATGGAGTCCCGTCGGACACGACAGGAAACGCCGGTGCCCGAGTCGGTGGACAGCCCCGCTCCGGAGATCGTGGCCGAGGTCGTCGAGGAACCACCGGTGCACATCCCGGCCGACCAGCCCGACCCTCTTCCGGAACCCGAGCCCGAGCCGTTCGTTCCGCCGGCACCGCCGGTGCAGGAACGCCCACCGGCCGAGTGGCATCCGGCGCCGCCGCCGGCACCGCCGGGACCGCCCCCGCCCGGCTGGGGAGCGATGCCGCCGCCACCTCCACCTCCGGGCTGGCCGGTCGGCGCACCGCCGTGGCCGGTCGCGCCGCCGCCACCGCCGGGCTGGCGTCCTGCCGCTGCCCATGCCAGCGGCAACGAACCCGAGTTCAACGGCGGATACGAGTCCGATGAGGTTCGCCCGGCACGACATGCCGCGCCGCCGGATTACCGCCCACCGCAGGCGTTTCGGATCCCGACGTCGCTGGACGAGGCCGAGGTGTTCAACCGGGCACGGCACGCACCCCAGTCCGGTTGGCGCCGCACCCTGCATAAGGCGACCGGTGGTCGCGTCAATCCCGGGGACTCACGCAAGAACCGCGAGATGGAGGAATTGCTCGCGCAGATCCGCCAGCCGATCGCCGGCGATTTCCGCATCGCGGTGCTGTCCATCAAGGGCGGAGTCGGAAAGACCACGACCACCTTGGGATTGGGCTCGGCCCTGGCCATGGTGCGCACCGACCGCGTGATCGCGGTGGACGCCAACCCCGACCGTGGCACGTTGGCCGAACGCGTGCGCGACTACTCCACCCAGTCTACGGTGCGAGATCTCTTGCGCGATCCGAACATCCGCCGGTATGCCGACGTCAGGGCACACACCCGGATGGCCTCCAGCCGACTGGAAGTGCTTGCCAGCGAGCAAGATCCGGCGGTAGCCGAGGTATTCGGCGAGACCGATTACCGGCACACCATGGATATCCTGCGGCACCACTACAACGTCATCCTCACCGACTGCGGCACCGGCATCATGCACTCGGCGATGTCCGGGGTGCTCGACCTGGCGCACGCGATCGTGCTGGTGAGTTCCCCAGCCATCGACGCCGCCCGCAGCGCCTCGGCGACGCTCGACTGGTTGATGCAGCACGGCCACGGCGGGCTGGTGCGCGAAGCTCACGTGGTGCTCAGTGCGTCGCGCCCCGGTTCGGCGGCACTCAAGATGGACAAGGTGTACGAGCATTTCGAAGCACGTTGCCAGTCAATCCATTTGATCCCCTTCGACCAGCACCTCGCCGAAGGCGCCGACATCGACTTCAGCCTGCTCAAGCCCGCCACCATGCAGGCCTACATCGAGCTTGCCGGTGCGGTCTCGGAGAAGTTCTCGCGCCTGCGGGTGTCCTACGACGGGCGCTGAGGCCTACGCGAAGATATCGGTGCCGCTGTCGTTTGCAGGAGGCGGGTCGACAACGGGATGTCGGCCGCGGAATTCCGCCGACAGCCTGCTGCTGACAAGTTCAGCTGGCATCTCGGCCGGGGCGGCAACGATTTCGCCGTCATCGGCGACGTAGTAGAGATTCGCGTCCGCCTCCGACGGCACTCGCCAACCGTCCCGCAGTCGCTCCGGTTCACCGGCCCGATAGGCCGGGTCGGCCGCTCGCACCACGGCCAACGCATCACCCGGTGGCAGATAAGGACTGTCCAACGGCGAAGGAAAGTAGAAGATCTCATCCGCAGCCGGAACCGCATAGCCGGCCCCGGTGACGTCCCGCACCGGCGCAAGCCGGCCCGCCACCAGGTGGTAGGGAATCACCGCCATCGTGACCCGGGCAGCCTCCACGACGTCGATGTCCGCCCAGATGTCCCCCTGCCCAAGCACTTCGACGTTGGGGAACAGGTGCCATTCACCGAACGACGGAGTTGGCTGTTGAGGCGCGGCATTTTTCAGTTGCCGCCCGCCGCCCAGATGAACGCCGAGACCAGGGCCGTTGATGCTCCGCACGGAGAACCAGGCGCCCTTGTAGAGGCAGGAAGTGATCACGCGGAGAAAACCTTCGGTCTCGGCTGGGGGCACCGGCTTGAACGCGATCTCCTGCGCAGTACTCGGCGCATGCTCGAAGTCGTCAGGAACAGCTTCACCAGAACGAACTGAGAGGCGGACCTGCTTGTTGTCGCCCGACCCGAGCAGCGTGAAGCGAAAGTTCTGGCCCCGATAGGTGCAGAAGTATTCGCTCGGCAGCAGTTGCGATCCGTCCGCCCGCACCACACGGGTCAACGCCTCGCCGGGCACACCGAAGACCTCGTCGATCACCGCGCTGACCTGAGCGCCGGTGAGTACCGGAACGTCGAACCGGCGGTCCCGCACGTACGCAACGAACTCCGCGCCTGGGCTCAGGCCGTACCGCCGCACGTAGTAGGTCACCGCGTCGTCCCAGCGCCACACCCCGTCGGTGCGCTGTGTCAACGGAACCTGAGCCGCATCGCTTCCCGACCACGGATCTGACTTGCGGGCCGTCGTGCGTGCAACAACGGCACCGGCGTCCAGATAATCGGCCACCCGGCCGGCCTCCTCGGCCGACAATCGCGGCAGCGCCTCATCCGGGGCGATCCCGGACGGACTCCCCGGGTCCGGCCGCCACACCGTCAGTGCTGTCGTCACCACCCCACCCTTACCTTGCCGAGCACCTGACCACAACCGCCCCCACCGGCAACATCAATCTACTTGCCCGTCGGACGGCACCGCTAGGCTGAGGGCGTCTCAACACCACTTCGCGGGGAGGACGACCGTGCGACCGGAGTTCCTCAACTTCGTCTCCCGGTGGGGCGAACCCATCGATCCAGTTCACGTGCCGGACAGCTACTTCGACGAATACGGCGAGCAACTGCCCGTAATCCTGCACGACCTGTGGCGCGAGATCGGTTTCGCCGGTTTCGGCGACGGCCTGCTCTGGGTCTGCGATCCGCACTATTGGCAGCCGATCGTCGACGCATGGCTGGAGGGCGTGGAACTGCCCGCGGAGTACCGCGGCGGTCAGATCCCGATCCTGCGCACCGCGTATGGAAAAATTTACTGCTTCAAGCGCGAACTCGGCCAGAAGCTCATCATCAATCCGGTGTTGTCGAAAATCTCGACGGTCCGGCCCAATCCGGTCGCGGGCCAAAAGTGGATCGACACGCAACTGCAGTCCATCCTGGAGCTACCTCCCCATTCCTTCCTTCTGGACGCCGATCCGCCGGAGGAGGGAGACGATCTCCAAGAGGACATGTTCCCGCGCATCGTCGAGCAGCTTGGCAGCACCGGCCGGCACACCGTCTACACCTTTGCCCCCCGCATCCAGGACGGCGGCCTCATCCGCGCGGAGTTCGCCGCACTCGCCGACGCGAGCGACGAGCTGCGTGGTCTGCGCGCACTCCAGACCCCGCGCGTCGGCACCATCTGACGGCGGTCCCGCCGCTCAATCCAGATTGCGATACCAGATGTCGAGGGGCTCGCCACCCCGTCCCGCGGCGATCTGCCGCTGCGCGACGGCCCGTATCGCCTCGTAGAACCTGGCCGGATTGCCGTCGGGATCAAGCACCATCTGCTTCCAGATCGACCCCAGCGACGAATTGATGTTGCCGTCCGCCAAAACGGGCCAGCCCATGTAGGTTTGGATGTGATCGGCACCCGCTCCGGCACAGTCCTGTTCGTGCAGAGCCGCGAGGTGTGAGACGACATGTGCGACACGTTCTGCGATGAAGGCATCGGCGTCCGCAAAACGTCCTTCTGCCACAAGTCGATTCGCCTCGTCATGGAGTTGGCCCGCCAGGGCGCGTTCGAAGGATTCCCGGGCGGGCGTGTTCCCACCTCGCGACGGATGGATCCCGTCGTCGTGGAATATGCCGAGGGCCTGTGCCACCTCAGTTGCGGTGCAGCGCGTCAGGCCGCGCATCTGCCGGTCGAACTGCCACGCGACTGCATCGCCCATCTCCATGGCGATCTGTTGGCGCAGGTGCTGGAGATCGAGCACGGGCCAATGTGCCTGGCGATCTGTATTGCTCATCAATTCTCTTGCCACCCAGGGATGTTCCCGCCCGTCTGTGCGGATTCGGGACTCCATGTATTGCGCGACGGCGCGGTCGATCTGGGCTCTTATCTCGACATCCAGGTCGATGCGTCGTGCTTGAGCCGACGCTTGCTGCACCTCGCGGACGTGGGCGAGCGCGGCCGCCTCGGCGCTGCCTCCGCGGGCGGCCTCCGCGGCGGCCCGGGCATTGTCTCCCGAGACGAACTCCGCATACCGGTCGGCCAGTTGCCGCCGCGCCACCGCGGCTTCCCTCGACAATTGTTCGTGCCGATCCTGTGGCGATCGGCGGTCCCACTCGGAGTCGCGGAGCGCGTCACCCGCTTCGCGCAGCGTCGCGTCCGAGTCCCGCAGGGTGTCGCGAGCCTCGCGGAGTGCGGACAGGAGCTCGCGTCGCTCGGCGCGCAGCTGGTCGGCGACCGCCGGATCGTCGTTCTGCTGCAGGCGAGCTCGAACGTCGGCTTCCTCCCGGGCGAGCTGCCGGAGTCGGTCCTGCTGTTCGTCGATCTCCGCACGGATCTCGTCGACCCGATGACGCTGTGCCGCCACTTCGGCGGCGTCGATCGGTACCGCACGGTCGGCTTCATGGTGGGCAGTTTCCGCCGAGTGCTCGGCGTTGCTGACCGCGCGCAGCAGCTCGCGAGACTCGGCGGCCCGGTTCTGCGCATCCCTGAGTTCCTCAGTGGCGGCCTCGATCTTCGCCTTCAGCACGGCTTTGGCCGCCTCATCCGCGCCACGCCGCTCAGATTCCAGGGCCTTGAGATCCGCCCGGCGACTGTTGACCTCCTCGACGCGGGCGGCGTGCGACTCCTGGGCGCGGCGTGCCGCCTCGTCGAGCGCCTGGGCTCGCTGCACCGGAGCCTCGGGCAGCTGAGTAGGCAACTCGCCGTCGCGACCGCGAGCCCTCGCCTCGGAGTCGGCCTCGGTGTGCTGCGCCGCCGGGTGCTCGGTGCTGCGGTGCATCGACCCGTCCGGCTCGAACCTGTTCCACCCCCCGTCGGGCGGAATACGGGGCCGCTCTTCACCGTTCGGGCGGAGTTCGACGCTGGCGACCACCGGCTGCCGGCCGTCGGGGAAGGTCCACACCGGCCTGTCCGGAGCGGTGACCGGTACGCCGAGCTCACGAGCCAGCTCCGAGGCGAAGCCGTGCCGGTCGGCACCGGTGTCACACGACAGCAAGCGGATCGGCGAATGCCCGTCCCACTGCGTGTGGTTGCGGAGCACGTCCGCGAAATCGCGCGCCGACATCCGGTGCTCGTTGCCCGCGCTGTCCCATACGGAGACGCCGTGTTCGTCACCGTGCACGTCGACGGTGAACTCACCCGGGAACTCCGGGACACCTCCGACCGCATCGCGCATCTCCGAATCCGCCGGATCGAAGAACGCCGCGCCCGGTTCGGTGTCGATCGCCGAGTCTTCGAAGACCCGCCGGGCGGCTGGATCCGGTGGCCCGGTGTCGGCATGATCGAACCCCGAACCACGATGTGCCGGATCCGAAGGGTCGGGATGCGGCCCGTGCTCAGGCGAATTCGGAAAGATCCACTCCCCGCCCTTGTGCTGCGGCCAGCCATCGGCGACGGTGTCGCCGGGAGCCTTGGCTGCGACCCACGCCGTGCCGCTGTCGTCCAGCATCGCGACCGGATGGCGTGACCCATTCGGGTCAACCCGGAAGAGGGTCGCTCCCGGCGCCCATTTTCCGTCCACCAGTTGGTATTCGGGATTCAACCCGTGCCGGTCTCCGGTATAGCCCGTGCCCGTATGCGGCGGAGCGCCGCTGGGAAGGTCCTGGACATGGGGGTCGGAGATCCCGAGGTGATCGGTGACGCGCCCGTTGGGCACGAAATGGTCGCCTGCCCCAATCCGTCCCTCTACGACGTAGGCGTGATCGGTGGTGGTGAAAGTCTCGTAGGGCGAACCATTCCCGTAGTCGAGCCGCATGGCATGCAGCAGATCCTGCGGGGTGCGCAGATGTGCCGCGTCGGACGCGACCGACACGCAGCCGCCGACATCGTCGGCATGAAAGCGGCCCGCAGCATCGTAGGGCGCGCCGGGATTGTTGACCTGGTCCAGGATCGATCGCACCGCGGGCTCGCTGACGATCTTCTGGATGACTGCATCGGCATCCGGATGCGGGTGCGCCGTCCGGGCCTCGTACATCATCTGCAGTTCGGCGGTGCTGAAGTGGTTGACCAGATCGTCACGGCCGACCTGCGCCGCGCGATCCTGCATGGCCATGAACTCGTCGAGGGTGACGCCGTGCCGCTCGAGCACCGGCATGACGGCGTCGACAGGATCCGGCCGCGGGGCCGCCAGCTCTGCATGGTCGGCCGGCGTGTGGGTGCGGTCGGCCGACTCGCCGGCACGCTCATCGCCACCGCGACTGGTCGGGGAGTTCCGATCGGTGGTGGTCGAGCGGTCCGTTGGGGCTCGGTGGTCAGACGACTGCTGCGGGGCGCTGCGCTGGGCACCGGTGTCCGGCCCGGACGCGGCCGCGGCAGGGGCGGCATTCGCCTCAAGCGGTGCATGCTCTTTCGCCACAGCAGCTTTCGCCGTGCGCGTGGCCGGGATGCCGGCGGGCGTCGCCGACGGCTTGGCGGCCGGGGGTTCGGATAGCGAAGGGCGAGCGGCGGGCGCGGGCGCACCGGAGTGCTGCGGGGGCGAAGTAGGTGTACCAGGCGCCGTAGACGCGGCTGCCGTGGCGGACGGCGCCGTCGGCGTCGTCGGCGCCGTCGCCGCTGCGGCGGGCGCTGCCGTGGCCGGCTGGGCGGGCTGGTTGGGGCTCGCAGGATGATCGGTTGCCGGCGGCGTGTGCTGCGGCACATCAGAATTCGGCGCCGGGCCGGAAGCAGGCCCTGCCGGTTCCCTGGCAGTACCGCTTTCACTGGACGAATTGTCGTGAGGTGCCGCGCCATCCGGGTGGTCGGTCGCCTGACGACCGGAAACGTCTTGTCCCTCAGCATGTCCTACGGGTTCTGACCCGTTCGGGTGCGCACCGTTCTCCGGCAGGCCGGCCGGGTGGCCCTGTTCTGAGGTCGGGCCGCTCTGGCCACTCGGGTCCGCAGGCGTCGAACTCTGATGTGCCGATTCACCGTTGGCCGGAGGCGCCGCAGAGGCGGCGGTGTGGTTCGCATCATGCGCACCTGTGCTGCCGGGCGTGTTCGAGGATGCCGGTGCGTCATGGTGGCTGGGAGCGGAGTTCGATGTGGCGGGGCCATTCGACGACTGGTGCCCGTCGGCGCTGTGCGACGACTGATCGCCGTTGCTGTGTTGGGCGGTGCCGCCCTCCTGGGCGGCACCGCCGGKGTTCGGACGGGCCGGGGTGGCGGTGTCACCGCCGTGCGCACGGCCGCCGCTGATGCCGCCGGTCGCCGCGCTGCTGGCAGCACCGCCGAAGATCGCGGTGGCGTCCAGCTCCCCACCGGTGGCCAGCGTGCCGGCCACATTGCCGGCGACGCCCGCGGTGTACCCGCTGACCGCACCCTTCACCGCACTGCCCGCGGCAGTCTCGGCGTTGCCCAGGGCGCGGGACGCACCTGAGTGCACCGGCATGGCCGCGGCCGAGCCGACCGCAGCGGAGACACCGGTGTTCTTGACCTGGTTCCAGTCGATGCCGTCACGGTGGCCTGCGGCAGCTTGGTAGCCCTGGATGCCGAGCTCTTGGACCAGGCTGATCGCGGTCTCCCGGCCGACCTCTTTGAGCAACCTGCGCACGGCGGTCTTGGTCAGGGCTTCGCCGAGCTTTTCCACCAACTGTTTCAGCAGATACGAGACCAACTGCCGCACCGTCATCGTGGTGATGGCCTCGGTGATCGGAATGGCGCTCAGCGAGCCGCCGAACGTTTCCGGTGCGGCGGCAAGTGCCCAGAGGATTTCGGCCGCCGCGATCGCCAACGTGGTGATGACCTGCAGCTTGGTGTACTCGGTCTCGGTGCCGGCGTTGTCGCACAGATCGCCGAGTGCCGCCATCGCCTCGGCGAGCTTGTCCACCGAATAGTCGCCGTCGAAGAGCATGGCGAACTGCTCGTCGGCGGCATCCGCAGTTTCGCCCATCAGTACCGAAAGCGTCTCGGAGCGAACGCGATTCAGGTCGGGAATGAGATCGCCGAGGTCACCCGCGGCGTCGCGCCAGTAGTCACCCATGCGGCGCATGGCGTCCTCGTCACCCTGCGGCCATTCCGATCCGGCAAGGTAAGAAACCCATTGCAGGTATCCGGGGATGTTGATGGTCATGCGCGATACCCGCGCCGGTCAACGATCACATCGACGGGCTGCTACGCCTGATCCTGCGCTTCGAGCGTGTCGGCGGCGGTACGAAGACCCTGCGAATAGTCGTCGAGCAAGTCGGTCTTCGCGTCCACCGAGCCGTCCACCCAATCCAGTTGGGCGAGGTACCCGCTGCCGCCGGAGGCGAACTGGGTGCCGATCTTGTCGTCCCCCCACGCCGCACCCTCGGCCGAGAGCTTGCCATGCAACGACGAGAGCACGCCCTTCATCCGCGAACTGACGTCAGCCAAATGGTCCGACGTGGACCGTAGGCCATCCGGGGTGACGCCGAGTGGCTGGCTCATCGCTATCTCCTCACAGTCGGACTGTAGGACGACGGGCCGTCGTCCCAGCCTTCGTCCGGTCTCGATGGTGCGGTTGGCACATCGGGGGCGGGCGGTTTGATCGTCAGGTCGGGCAGGAAGTCACGAAAATCAGGTGCACCGTCGACGATGCTGGACAGCGACGGAAACTTCTTGCGCCGTTCCCTCATCGGCTCCAGCATCGCTGCCGACCGCCGGCCCACGTCCTGCGCCGCGGCCTGGGCCGCCTGGGTGATGTGGTCGCCGAGATCGGCGAAGTCGAATTCCGTCAGATACGACTCGTCGATGACCGTTCGCGTAATGAGACCCTGCGCGTTGACATGCACCTCGACGGTGCCGTCCGCTACCGTCGCACTTCCGGTCAGCGCTGCGCGCTTGCGCTGGATGGCGACCAGGTCGTCCATCTGTTCCTGGGCAAGGGCCAGCACGTCGGCGAGCTCATGCCGAGCTGCGTCGTTGCTCACCAGGTACCCCTCCCCGGAATAGGCGTCGTCACCCCCCATAGGTACGACGCTCTTTCGATTCTGGCAGATGAGCTGTGTGCTTGCCAGGAGGGTTACGGGTGCCCGCCGGCCGCCACCTAGGCTGTTCTCATGTCGCTGAATCCAGCCGGCTACGGTGACCGCGAACTCGTCGAACGCGCTGCAACCCTCATACAGGCCGCTTTACCGCCCGGCTGGACGCATCTGCACGTCGAGTGCGCACCGTCCGGAGAGGTTCAGGCGTTCTGGATCGGAGCCGACCCGTCAGCGGTGCAACCGGTACCCGTGCCGCCGCAAGCGGCCGCAGACCTGTACGCCTATCTCACCCGAGCGGTCACAGGTTCCGGCCTCCAGCAGCTCATCGTCGATGTTCACGCAGATGGCGGGCTCTCCGTCCGGACAGCAGCGGCGCCCCCGGCTCGGTCTGGGGCCTGGCTCAAACGCTCACTGCTCGGAGTCTCGGTGGTGTGCAGCGCCGCGGCCGCCATCGTGTTCGCATTCGGATGGCGCTGGTCTGCACCACCGGCTGCGAATGCCGATCCTCTGCCGACACCGTCGGCGAACCAACAGCAGGCCTTCGATGTCATCGACCACTGGCTGCAGGCGCTGAACACCCGCGATACGGCCGCAGTGCAACAACTGAGCTGCCGCAACCCTGCCGGCTCGGTGCGCAACGACATCGACGCGTTGCGCGGCGACTACCTGGGCAGCTTGGACCACCTGGAGGCGATCGTCGATTTCCGCGACGCCGGGCCGACCTTGGTCGCCAAGGTGTTGTTGCGCGTGAAACCCATCAGCGATCTCCAGAAGCAAGCCGTCGCCGAGAATCAGCGCACCGGATCGGGACTCGCCAACCGCACCATCACTTTGATCGAGGAATCCGGGACGTGGAAGATGTGCGACGGTGCGTAACGGCAGGCGAGTCCCGTTGTGGCTGTGGCTGTTCGTCGCGGCCTCGGTGGTCCTGCTCGTCGTCGCCATGTCAGGTCGCGACGACGGCCCGACACTGAGTGCCATCCCGGCAGATGATTCGATGACCGACGACCAGGCACGCACCGTCGCCGAGACAACAGTTCTCGCGTGGCTGCGGGAACGCAACGCCGGCGACATCGAGAATCTCCGAGAGCTCACCTGTCCCGACGCCCCGCAGTCGTGGGTTTCCCGCCAGCTGGACCACGCCCGAGACGGTGTGCCTCTCGAACCGTGGAACATCACCGCGTTGACCGGATTCAGTCGAGGTGGTCAGTCCTGGACGATCAACGGATTGAGTCCGGACCACGGAGGCATGTTCACCCTGCGCATCGACGGCGGCCGGCTGCGGGTGTGTGAAATGGGCCCGGTGCCCGTGGCTACCAGTTAGGAATAGAACGTGACCACTCCCGGGCCGAATCGGCCACCACAGAACGGGTTTCGATGGGTCGAGGCGCCACACACCGCGCCCTCGCCGGCCAACCGCCGGCGGCGGCGAATCCTGTTCGCGGCGCTCGCATTCGCACTCATCGCGGTGCTGGTGGCCGGCGGCGTGCTGACCTGGCGAGCACTTCACGGGACGGACAAGCACATTGACGCCGTCATCGGATCCCCGCAGGACAGCCTCGTATCGTTTCCGTTGAGCCGCAAGCCGGTACCCGGTTGGCGGCTCAGCGCCGCCGAGATCGGCCTGCCCGACGGGGTCGGGGTGGGCACCCTGTTCGCAGGTATCGAGGACAAGGCGTACTTCCTCTCCGACCGGACCGACCCGGCAGGCGCATCGTCGTCGGGTTGGGTCTACGGCGTGGACACCAAGTCCGGCAAACCCCTGTTCCCACCGGTTGAACTGCCGGGATTTCGCGGCTATCCACTGGGCGAGTGCTACGGCAACGGACCCGGGGTTGCGGTGTGCCTGACCGACGCCAACCCCACTGGCGGGACACCCCAGACGGTGTGGGTGGTGGATCTGGCCCAGGGCCGGGTGACCTTCACCGGCGAGACGGACCTGCACCTGCAAGGCGACAGCGGCGCCGACAAGTACTCGGTGTTCGCCATCGGCAGCCACCCGGGCGAAACGCGGTTGGTCGCAGCCCGCGAGGGCGAGGGCGTCTACGGGATCGGGCCCAAGGCCGAACGAACGTGGTTCGTCCCCGGTGGCGGTGAGATCTTCGACCCGGGCTACCGCGAACCGACCGGCGTGCCGGCACCGACGATCGCTTCCCAGAACGCGTCGCCGGACACTCCGGACGCACCGTATCGGGTGTTTTCCGTCATCGACGGCAAAGACCTGACACCCAGCCCGCCGGAGGGCACCGCCATACGAAAGTCGTTGGTCTACAACGGCGGCTTCGCCTACAGCTTCCAGGAGGCAGGTCACCACGACGGGCTGCTCTTCTACGACACCGACGGCCATCCCGTGGGCCGCTACCAGGACGAATCGGATGATCTGACAGCTGTGGACAACGCCGTGATGCCGATGGCACGGCTTCGTTCGGACCCGGCGAAGTGGCTGGTCCTCTCCGCGTCCGGCGCCCTGGTGCAGTCCCTAGCCGCACCCGACGCCGACGTGACGTTCAAGATCGTGGGCACCCGCCTGTTCATCAGCCAGCCAGGCACCGAGGACCGCTGGCAGCAGTGGGATCTCACAAGCGGAACGGCTGGTCCGGTATGCGCGCTGAACCTCGGCTACGACTACATCGGGTCCGACGGCTCGATCATCATCACCGGTGGCGGACTCACCTCCAGCACCGTGACCGCGGTCGATCCCAGCACCTGCCAGACGGTCTGGCAGATCGACCCGGAGCAGCCGGACGGTTCGATGCATCTCTGGCAGGTCGGCACCGGACTCATCCAGGCAACCCGGGATGAGGTCACCGCGCTGACGGCCGGATGAGAACCTATGCGCCACTTCGGAATTGGCGTAGCACCGCCACATCGTCGGCGATCAGCCGATCGATGCGATCGGCCAGCCGATCTTTCGATATCGGCTGCGCCACATCGAAGTCCGGTGCGTACAGATAGTCCCCATCATCACGCACACGTAGCCACACCAGCGCATTCTTGCCCCGGTCCACTCCCCACCGCCGCGTAGGCCGCCAATGGCTCTGCACGGTGGCGACCGCCGCGACAGAACTCCGTGGAACGCGCACGGCGCCCGCGACGTCGCTGTGTGCGCGCACTGCCAACTCGAACTCGGCATCGACATCTGTTCTCCGGCCCTGGTATTCAGGGACCGTGATGGCCGACTGGGAGCCGGGCGCGATGTCACCCATCGCGTCGGCCACCGCCCCACCCAAATCGTACGGCGACAGCGAGAACATCTCGATGACGTCGGCATCGTCCTGGCAGGCCAGGTAGCCCAGTTCGCCCTTGCGATGCGCGACGACACGAATACTCGTGGCGTCCCGGGCGACGAACTGGACATGTGCCTCCACCCTGATGTCGGCGCGGGTGTACGTGCCCGCCCAGTTCTGCAGCACCTGCAGGTCGCCACGCTGGAAGCGGTCGACCACATCCCGCTCGTGCAGCGCGAAGGCTTCCGGCGAGAAGGCCGGGGCCCGGGTCTGCATGAAAGGAAAAGGGATGAAGTCACGACCGTAGTGGGTGCTCACAGCGGTGAGGTCAACCACCGAGATCGAGCCGACCTGCTTCATCGAAATACGCCTCACGCCACCACCTTCAGATCGCCATCGGTCTGTACCGACGGTGCTCTCCGCATACGCAGGACAACGGCTGTCGCGCTCACCTGGTACTCCGCCGCGAGCAACAGCACGATCGAGTCTGCCGCCAATCCCGTTTCACAACAACGGACCAATCCGGCCGCCTGGGTGCTGGCGGCCAGGTAGCCCTGTTGGAGCTGATATTCATGCAGCGACTCCGACCACGGTAATGCCATCTTCCTCGCCAGCATCCGGTACGGTTCACCGCTTCCGGAGCCATGCGGAACGAAGTGCGTGACGTATTGCGGGCTCACACCCGCGTTGACCAGCGCGGCGCGCGCAGCGGTGGCCAGCACGCGGACCCAGTTGCGGGCGGAATCCGCGTCCACTGCGGACACCGCCCGGCGGTAGGACGCCTGGTAGTCGTCCATGGACGCGTGCTCGGCGAAGCCGTCTCTGGTTCGCCACAGATCGACGGTGCCAGGCTGGCTCGCCGTTCCCGTGCCGAGAATATCGGCGAAACCTCCCGTCGTGGTGAGCAACGCGGCGTGGGCGACATCGGAGAAGGGTTCGCCTCCGACCGAACGAAGTGCCGCGAACCGATCACCCCAGGACCAGTTGTCGGCACCGGTACAGACGACGGCCCCGGCCGCAGTGCCGGCTTGTAGTCCCGCAGCGACCAACCACGAGGTCAAGCCTGCCGCGCAATACTGCTTGAGTTCCATGGCGTTACCGGAATGCCCCAGCACACCCTGCTTGATGTGGTGGTGTGCAGGCCATCCCATCGGACCCTGGTAGCCCGAGCCCGCGTGTAGCGCCCACCCGACGTCCCCTGCATCCACTCCCGACGCCAGCACGGCCGCCCGCCCGGCGTGGATGGCCATCTCGGCCGGCGACCGGTCCGGCAACTCGCAGACCCCGTGCCAGCCGCTCGTGTTGCGCACCGCGGCCGGAATCGGCACCGGGGCCGGCAACAACAGGGCCAGCGCCGACAGTGCCGTCACTTGTCGGCGGACGCCGCCGCGGGACCGGCGGCCGGTTGCTGCGCATCGTCACCGACAACCGCCACCACCGCCTCGGCAGTACCGGCCACCTCTTCGCCGTTCTTCCTGCGCCGCAACGCTTTGTTCGCCTTATGGACCGATCCGTCCGAACCGGCCCCGCGATGTCCTGCGGCCGGAGCACCCGCACCACCTGCCGAGCCGGACCCGGATCCCGCCGAGAGACCGGCTCTGGATGCCTGCACGGGGCTACCTGCTGCACTCGCCGGCGAGGCGGACATGCCCATGTTGCGCGCCAACGGTGCACTACGCACACCTGAACCGCCACCGCCGCCCTTGGCGCCGCCGCCGGAACCCAGCCCCTTCGCGGCCTCACCTTTGAGGCCGTTCGGGCCCAGGCCGAGCATTCCCTCCGGAAGACCTTGGGACTGCGGGCCATTCATGGCACCGAGGGCTTGGTCGAGGGCCTGCTTGGCGGCGTCGCCGGCCTGCCCGACCGCGTCCTGGGCGGCACCGGCGGCATCCGACAGCGCGTCCGTCGGCAATTCGGGCATCCCCCCCTGTGGGGTGGTCGGCTGAGACTGATCAGACTTGCCGAGGTCGAGCGGCGAGGCAGTCAGCTTGTCCGGAATCTTGAAATCCGGCTTGCCCGCGCCGCCCGCGCCGACACCTCCGCCACCACCGCCGCCGCCACCGCTGCCGCCACCGATGTTCGGCCGGTTCGTGGGGGCAGCCGGTCCCGGATTCTGCGGGGTGGGCACACCGCCGGTCAGATCCGGGTTGCGAGAGGCGATCTGGCCGATGTTGAACGCGTAGTTGGTCATCACCTGCTGCGCGAGGGTGTCGTACTCCTGCTTGATCTCGTTCCGGTGCTCCGGCCACGAATTCATGTCGTCGTCGTAGTCGCTCTTGCGGTGGACGACTTCGCGCACCACGTTGCCGATGGTCGTGGCAAACGCCGGCGAGAGATGCACCATGCCCGTCGCGGCTTGTGAGGCGCCGTTCAGTTGAGTGAAGGACGCGTCGATGTTCTGCTTTGCCGCGTCCGCGGCCGAACCGACCCAGTTGTGCTCCGAGCCCTTCATTCCTTCCAGGAACGTCCGGTAGTCACGCACGGATTGCGACATCTTGTTGGCGATGGTCTCCCAGATGGCGCCGTGCCCGTTGGTGATGTCCTCGCCCGCGTCCTTCATGTGGTTGTACACATCGTCGAAGCTCACGGTCGTGTACGAACCGGGAGCCACGTCAAGCGGTTTGAGCGGATTTCCACCCGGCATGTCGGAAAGGTCGATCTTGCCCTTCAACGGGTCGTATTCACCGTCGTAGCTGGTCCAGTCGGTGAACATGCCCGGCAGGCCCAGCGTTTCCTCGCCCCAATTGTCGAGCCACTCGGCGCCGCTCTCGATACCGTCGCCGATATCACTCCAGCACACGATGGCCTCCGTCCCGATGCCGCAATGTCACCGAACTGTCTACCCAGATTGGATCATGCGGTTGCACGCGTCGATCACGGTCTGTTTGTAGGCCTCCAGATAGGCGATGTATCCGGTCAGCGTTTCCTCAAGAGTGTGGGCGTCGCCCTCTAGGCCGGCCTTGGTGTCGGTGGCCGAGTCGTAGGTTCCAGGGTTCCCGATGGCCTTCAATTGGGCGAGTTGCGTCTTCGCGGACACCAGATCCGAGTGCAAAGCGTCGATCGCCTTCACGTACTGGTCCCGGCCGGCCACCGAGATCTTCAGGTCCGCATCGCCGGAGCCCGCCTGCCAACCCTTCATCTGGTCGGTGAGCGTTCCGAGTTGATTGTCGTCAGCCATTCCCCAGCCCTCCACACGGCATCGAACTGATGGTCATGCGCCGTGAGGTCCGGGCCCAGCCGAACGCCGGGCCCGGACTCCACGGTCATCGGTCAGAACGCGGCGGCGTTGGCCCGGTCCATCGCCTGCATGGCGTCCTGCTGCTCCTGCGCCTGCTTCTGCGTGTTCACCGTGGTGTTCAGCGCCTCTTCCAGCATGTTGTTGACCTGCTGGTGCGCCTGGTTCAGCGCGAGTGCGCCTTCACCTTCGTACACCTCGGCCAGCGTCTGGAAGATGGTCTGGATGTCTTCGCGCACATCCTGGATGGCGTTGGTCATCCCGGTGATGTCTTCGAGGTGTCCGGCGTTGGCGCCGAAGTTGTAGAGAATTCCGTCAGCCATGATTGTCTCCCTCTCTTAGCCCTGGTCCAGGTTGGCGACCGAGCGCATGTGCTCGGAGCCCTTTTCGACGATGTTGTTCAGAGTCGAGATGATCTGGTCGTACTCTTCGCGCTGTCCCTGCGACACGCGGCCGTAGCTACCGGCCGAATCGCCGTGCCAGGAGGCCGACAGCATCTGCTGCTGGGCGTCCTCGATCTGGTTCAGCTTCTGCACGGCTTGGTCACGCGCGGCGGTGATCTGCTCGATCTTCGCCTCGGCTTCGGCCGGGGTGAGTGAAACTGTCATGTGTCACTTCTCTTTCTGTGATCGCAATGTTTTGTGTTCCATGGTCTTTGAGCCTCTGGGCCGTCACGCATTCCCGTTAAAGGTCCCCCCATCCCTCGTCGGAAAGCTCCACCAGCTGGCCGATCGCCTGACCCAGCGCGTGACCGGAGCCGGCCTTCAGGGTCGTCCACAGCTGTCCTGCCGGGGAAGCGCTCGGGGCGGCCACGATGCGACCACGCTTGGTGTAGAACACCCCGACCGCGGCCGGAGAGCGGGCGATGCGGCCTTCGTCGTCGATCAGCGCGTGATAGACGATCTCGGCGAACGCCTGCCGGGACGCGAGCGCTGACCCAAGCAACATGGCCGCCCGGGGCTCGGCTCCGAGCGCTCTGATGCGGTCCGCCAGACCGGCCGGATCGTGTGTGCCAGAGAGCTTTTCGGCTACAGACCGCAGCGGTGCGCCCACCGGCGTGACCTCCGCCGCCGCGGATCGCGGCAACTCCGCCATCAGGGCAGCCGCGGCGTCACGCAGTTCGACTCCATGACCCACCACTCTCAGCACCAGGTCGTGCCCGATCCGGCGAGCCAGTACGCACAGGGCTCCGCGGCGGGCCACACATATGCGTGCGGTCCCTTCGGGCGTCACCAACCGCATGGCCAGTTCGCGGTCGGGGCGTTGCAGCACCTGCAGCACGGGAACCAGGTCCCGATCCACGACGCCGTCGACGATCAACTCGCGCGCCGCCAACGCCTGGGTGGCACGATCGAACGCGGAATCCAGCTTGTCGAGAGTGCTGTGCCTCGGCCGTACAGCCAGCACGGTCGGGAAGCTCTGCACCCCGACTCGCGCCGCAGCGACCTGCAGTTCGTCGTCGGTGAGCGCGAACTGCGGCGCCACCGGCGCCGTCATATCGACAGCTCCTTGTCCACACCGAGCACCGGCGGCGCCACCCAGCGGTCAGAGACCTGCTCCAGCGCGCGGTCGGGCTCCTCGGCGAAGCTCGGCGCCTCCGGCCCGTCGGGCACCACGAGTTCGTCGAACACGGAGGTGTTGGGGCCCCAGCTGACGTTGGCCACCGAGAAGGGGGCGTCGCTCTGCGCCGCCGCGGGCAGCCATGCGCCGCCGTTGTCGGACAGCCCGGCACCAGGCTCACCGCCACCATCCAAAGACGCCGCCGGGATGGATGATTCGTGCTCGCGGTTGTTGTCGCCACGGCCGTGGGCACCCGACATCGGACCGTATCCGCCACCGCCCATGCCTGCCCCGCCGGCACCGGTTGCGGCGACCTTCTGCAGGTTCTTCGGTTCGCTGCTGGATCCGGCGCTGTTGACCTGAAACGGGGTCAACGGCGGCGGGGCGACGCCGGCTCCACCGCCCCCGCCACCACCGCCGGAGCCTTCACCGGCCTTGGCGTCCTGTTCCGCCTTGAGCGCGTCCCCTTTGGCCACATCGGGCGGCAGGGGCTGGTCCCACGGTTGTGCGAGTTCGGTACACGCATCCTCGTACTGCGCCATGACCGCCGCCGCGTTCGCCTGGTCGGCCGTCGCGGCCTCGTCGAACTCGGCGAAGGTGCCCGTGAGGACGGCACCGTTGTACGCCGCCAGCGAGGCCATCATGTCCTGAGATGCCTTGGCCTCGATGGCTTCTGAGACACTGGGCATCGCGAGGATCGCCACGGTGTTGGCCACGGCGGCCTGCTCGGCACGCTGGCCGTTGGCTGCGGCGCTGAGGCTGACCGCCTGCAACCACTGCCCGAACTCTTCGAGTTTGCGCGTGGCCGCGTCTGAGCCCTGGCTGGCGAAGGACGATTTGATCCGCTCGATGACCTTGTCGAAATCACTTGATACAGAAGCCAACTCGTTGGCAACCCGAACCCACGCGGCCCCCGCCTGACCCACGGAATTCGGTCCGGGACCGTCGGTCAGATCACGGGCAAGCTGCTCCGTGCTGCGCGACTCCCAGTTCACGTTGGTGAACCCCATGCTCCAACCCCCCCTCGAAAATCAGATGCCGCGAACGGCGTCATGATCCATGCGTTCTCAGACGACGAAATCCTGGTCGGCTGCCACGACATTGTCAGAGTGCTGCCGCAGGGTGGCCGAGATCTCGCGGATCTCGTTGATGCCCTGCTCGGAGGATTTGCCGAACGCGTCGTGCACCTGGTTGAGCGTCGTGGCGACCTGCTGGGACACCTCGTCGCGACCGGACGCCGTCACCGTCAGGTTCGGCGCCTCGGTCTGCAAAACCTTCTCCACCCGACTCGCCAGCTCGTCGAGTTGCTTGGTGGCATCGGCGACCTCTGCCGGCGCCATCGCGAAATCATTGGTGTTCGCCATGTCGAATCTCCTGTCCTAAATTCGCAGTTCGATATCTGGGCTGTCATTGGGGTCGACCTCGCCGATCACCGGCGGAGCCACATTGCCGAGATCGCCGACGATTTCACCGCCCTGGTCGGAGGTGTGCAAGAAGCTCGCGGCGTTGTGACCACTACCGTCCACACCGGCCTTCCCACCGTGACCGGCGCCGGCGCCCATGGCGCCACCGCCGCCCATCATCCCGCCACCGGCGACACTCGCACCGCCGGCCTTGGCGACGCTCTGCACCGCCGCACCCTCCGAGGCGGGTACCGACATCGGCGTCATCGCCCGCGACGGCGCCATCGCGGCAATGCCGCCCCCTCCGCCGCCGCCACCGACGTGGGCGCCACCACCACCCGCAGCGCCGCCCATCTTGCTCAGGGCCGCCGCGGCACCGCCAGCACCGCTCGCGGGCCCCCCGGCAGCGCCACCGGCCGCTCCGCCGAGACTGGAAGCCAGCCCGGTCGCGGTCTCGACACCGGTCTGGACCGCCCCGGTGACGGCCTGCATGCCCTGAGACAGACCCTGAGTCGCCATCTGCATCAGCGGGGACGCCATGCCCGTGGCCACCTGAATCATCGGGCCGATCATCTGGGCGCCCATCTCAGGCGCCGCGGTGACCGCGACCGGTGCGCCGGTGGCGGCGACCGCAGCACCTTGGGCACCCAACGTGCTCTGCAGTTCGGTGATCACCTCGGTGGTCATCGAGATGGCTTGCGTAGCAGCCTCAACCGCCTGCGCCTGGCCCCACGGGAAGACAATGTTCGGGCCTATCGCATCGATCTTGGCTTGGAACTCGTTGATAATCTCGATCAACCGTGCCTGGCCCTGCTGCACATTGGCCGCCGACGTCGCCACGTTGCCGCCGATGCCTGCCGACTGTGCGCCGACCTCAGCGCCGTTTGCCAGGGCTTCACCGGTCTTGGCGGCAGAAGCCGGACCACCCGCCCCCGACCAGACGTCCGACAGCGAACCGAGCGCCTGCTGGACCGAGCTGCCTGCGGACTCGAAGGCCTTGGAAATACCCTCGAACATCTTGGTCGGATCGAGATTCTTGAAGAGGCCGTCGCCCAGCGTGCCGAGCGCATCGGTGACGGGCTGGATGAGCGAGCTCGGATCCATCGGGTTGGCGCCTGTGGGCGTGCCCTCGGGCGACGCTGCACCCGGTGGGGGCGCACCATCGGGAAGCGCGGGCAGACCGAGCTTGGCCAGGATGTCCTGCACCGGCTGGTTCAGATAGTCCGAGAGAACCTGTTCCTGCGCGTTGATGATCGGAGTCGGATCAAACCCCGGCATGACCTGGGCGAGCTGTCCCGTCGGGTTCGACGGCACGAACGCTGGCCCGCTGGCCGTGCCCGGATTGATCGGAGCCGGAGACGGAGTGATCGGCATGACGACCCGTTGCTACACGCTGTCGGCAGCGATGTAACCCAGCTTCGATCCCTCGGTGGCAGCGCCGATACCGGCGTGCACCATCGCGGTCAGCAGAGTCGCCGCGAGATTGCTGGACTGCGCCATGCCGTAGGGCGCGAAGTACGGAGCTGCACCGATGGGACCGATCGCCTGCGCGACCGCCATCATCATCGCCTCCGAATCGACGGTTCCGGCTGCAGAGATCATGGACGCGGCCGTCTGCTGGACGGTGTTCACCGTCTCCATACCAGGAAAATCGGCTCCGAGATCTTGGCCTGTCATAAGGGACCCCTCCCCCTAAGTGCGACGTCGTCGCAACCTCACATTGAGATCGATCATATCCTGCAGGAGCGCTGTGGGCCGAAAAGAATTTTCCGTTCAGCAAATTCGCCACTCACGACGGTAGGACCGTATTGCCGTCCCACCTGGTCAGGGGGGATTTCTGCAACCCAGCCATTCGTTCGTTGAATTCTTTGACTAGGAAACTTTGCCGGTCCATCGCAAGTTTCGCTGCCGCCTGGGCGGTGTCGACGATCAGCTTGGACAATCCGTCTGCCCCGTGCCGGTACGCCCCGTCGGTCAGCCACAACCCGGTCATGGCACCCATTCCGTCGACCTCGACGCTGACGGATTGGTCCTTGCTGGTCACCCGCACCGAGATGGACTTGAGGTGCTCGTTCATGGCCTGCAGCAGATCACGCTGTTTGATGACCCGGGCGATGAGCGATTCCGCCAGGCTGGTCATACCGACCTCATCCACGTGGCGGGCGGCTCGTCGTCGCCCTGGTCACCGAACAGTGCCGCCTTTGCCGCATTGAATTCGTCCTCGGTCGCCAGATTCATCTCACGCAAAATGTGTGGGCTCGTCCCGCGCGCGGCCATCTCCTGCCGGATCTGAACCTGCGATCTTTTCGCCGACAGCTGGCAAAGCGCCAAGATCTCGCTCGCGAGGTCCTGTGGCGCGCGGTTGAGTTCGCGCTGCTCGAGCTTCAGACGAATCGGCAGGCCGCGATCCGTCGTCAGTACCTGGATGCCGCCCCCCGGCGATCGAACAGGGCGATCGATACGGTCGACCATGCGATGCACCTCCCCACCTCCGGCGCTGTCCAACCTCGAACTTAGTACACTGGCGATCGGCCGGACGGCAGCAATCTCTGCGCCGGGGCGCTGAGAACCTATGCCGGCATTCCGCGAAACCCGCCCGCTGAACGAAGTCAAGGACAGGTATTCCACGCATGAGTGGTGGCACCAGGGACGCGCAGCGGGTCTTCGACGCCGGCGTGCTTTCACTCGGCATCCCGATCGACGGGTTGGAGACTGAGCGCGATGTCCAGTACGCCGCGCTGGCCTTCAGGCGGGCCACCGAATACGACCCGGACATGTGCGATGCCTGGCTGGGCCGGGCCGCCACCGGCGAGTCCACGCCTGAGGTCATCCACCACCTGCATCGCACCAGCAAGAATCTGGGCCGTGAGCAACGCCGCCTCGGGTTGGCCCCGCGGGTCCTCAGCGGTCGATTCCAGACCGGCCTCTACCTCGACTACACGCTGAGCTCGCTGACCGAGGTCTGGCTCGCATACGCGGCCAGCATGATTCAGGGCCAGGACTACGCAGAGGCCGAGAAGGCCCTCGACAGCCTCGGCGCTCTGAGGGCGCAGATGCCCGACGATTCGGCATCGGACGAGATCTGCGCTTATGTCCGCGGCGTCCTGCACTTCACCACCCAGCGCTGGCCCGATGTGCTCACGGCCTTGGCCGCGTCGGGTTCGTTCCGGGACGAGTACGTCTCGGCGGGCGCGCATCTGATGGTCGGATCTGCCTGTGCGCAGATGGGCCTGTTCGGTGAGGGACTGCGCCGGCTGGACCAGGCTGTCGAAGGCCCCATCCCGGCCGCCCAGCGCGCGGCCGAGTTCTGCAAAGGTCTCACCCTGCGCGAGATGGGCAACGAAGCCGAGGCCCGGCAGATCTTCGAAAGGATCTACAGCGAGGAACCGGGATTCGAGGCGAACTACGCCGCCCTGCACGACCCCAAGTACCGGTTGATCGTGACGACGAAGGAAACCATCGACTCCCGCACCGACAAATGGGACCCGGCAACAGCACGAACGGCCGCCGACGTCGACGCCGAGAGCCTCACCGAACGTGGCAACGAATACCTGCGCGCTGCCCAGGAGGAACTGGACCGCCAAGTCGGGTTGGCCGACGTGAAGCTTCAGGTGGCGAAGTTGAGGTCGGCAGCGCGGCTGGCGAAGGTCCGCGAGGACAAGGGCCTGACCACCGCGGCGCGCAGCCTGCACCTGGCATTCACCGGGCCGCCCGGCACGGGTAAGACCACCATCGCCCGGATCGTCGCCCAAACGTACTGTGGCCTGGGCTTGCTGAAGACCCCCGCGGTCATCGAGGCCAAGCGTCAGGACTTCGTCGGGCAACATCTGGGCAGCACCGCGATCAAGACCTCGGCGTTGATCGACAGCGCGATGGACGGTGTGCTGTTCATCGACGAGGCTTACACGCTGATCCAGACCGGCCTTTCCGGCGGCGACGCCTTCGGGCGGGAGGCAGTCGACACCCTGCTGGCCCGGATGGAGAACGACCGGGACCGGTTGGTGGTCATCATCGCCGGGTACGACACCGAGATCGATCGTTTCCTTGCCGCCAACGAAGGCCTGTCGTCGCGCTTCACGAAGCGGATCCGATTCCATTCCTACACACCGGCCGAGCTCGGCGACATCGGCCGACTGACCGCGCGGGCCCGCGATTCCGAGCTCAGCTCGGATGCCTACAACGAGTTGGTCGACACGTGCACGCGGTTGTACAACCAGGACTCGGCAGATCAAGAGGGCAAGCCGCGGAGGGTGATCGACCTCGCCGGCAACGGCCGGTTCGTGCGTAACGTCATCGAGTCCGCCGAAGAGGAGCGCGAGTACCGGCTGAGCGAAAGCCACGGAACCGACCTGTCCGAACTCGACGAGGAGGCCCTGATGCGCATCGAGGCGGTCGACATGAAGGCCGCTCTGGGCGCCATCCTGCAGACCCTCAATCTGAGTTCGTGACGCCGTGACCACACCTCGGCATCCGGGCGATCCGCAGAATTCCGAAGACCCCACCGGGCCCATCCTCATTCCCGTCGCTCCGCAGTCCCCTGGGGTCGCCCCGATCGCCACCAATTTCACCAACGCGGTCCCTGACGCCCCCGCCCCCGAGCATGCCGCCCGGACCACGGCCGAAGATCTCGGATTGTTGCGCCGCAAGCCGGCCCAGCAGAATAGCTGGCGCAAGGCCATGAACCGGATGACGGGCGGAACCGTCAACCCCACTGGTTCACAACCGGGTTCGGGAGTTTCGCTGCGGCCCGCGCAACCCGCGCGAGGCGCCTACAGCATCGCAGTGCTGTCCTTGAAGGGTGGCGTCGGTAAGACCACCACCACGGTGTGCATGGGATCGATGTTCGCCACCACCCGTGGTGACCGGGTGATAGCGGTGGACGCCAACCCAGATTTCGGTACCTTGGCCCAACGCGGCCCCAACACCACCCGCTCCACCGTGCGAGACCTGTTGGCAGATCAAGAGATCTTCCGCTACTCGGACGTACGACGGCATACCTCACAGAGCGCCAGCCGGCTGGAGATTCTCGCCTCGGAGCGGGATCCCGCTGTGTCCGAGGCCTTTTCGGAGGCCGACTATCGGGCTGTGCACGACATCCTGGACCGTTACTACAACATCGTCCTGACCGACTGCGGCACCGGCTTGACGCATTCGGCCATGACCGGAGTGCTGGACATGGCCGACGCGCTGGTGCTGGTGGCGTCCCCGGCGATCGATTCAGCCCGCAGCGCCCTTGCCACCTTGGACTGGCTGCAGCACCACGGTCACGCCCACCTGGTGCCGGAGGCCACCGTGGTGTTGAGCTCCGCCCGACCCGGCGGTGTACCCGTTGACATCAACAGGCTGACACAACATTTCAAGGCCCGGGTGCGTGACGTGGTGGTCATCCCGTTCGACGATCACCTCGCCGAGGGTGCCGAGATCTCGATGGAACTGCTGAACCGCAAAACCCGGCAGGCGTTCGCGGATCTCACCGCGTCGGTGTCTGCCGGGCTCACCCACAGCCCGCATGCCCCTCGGCTCGGCCGATAGGCGATGAGGTGCTGCGGCCCAGCCACCGCGCCACCGATCACCGGACCCGCCCCGCGATCCCCTGATACACGTCGCGTAGTTGCGGGGAAATCCAATCGCCGCCACCGGTGGTGAACAGCATGTTGGCCGCCGGTTCGCCATTGGTGCCGGCGACGAGGCCACGGATCTGGTGGTACAGATTCGTGCTGGCCGCAGTGGCGGAGCGGGTCGCGACGTCGTAGAGGTTGAGGTTCGTGCCTGCTGCCGGTTGGCTACCGCGAATGTCGCCAGGGCCGTCCTTGCTCAGGGTCAAGTGGCACTCCTGGAACGGCGGCGGTGGACCGGCCGCCGGACATCCCTGCAACGGGAACTCCTGGGAGAAGTCCATGCTGAAGAATCCGGTGTGCAGATCGACCGGGAAATCGGCCGGATTGCAGGCGGGGAAGATCGGCGGAGCGATCCGGTACGGGTCATTCGCGGCGACCGCGGATTCCACCCAGTTGGTATGCGAATAGAAGTCCTGTTGGGTGTGCAGCAGAGCGCCGAATGCGGCGCGCGCGCCAGGCCCGTCCACCAGAACGTCGCCGGCCATGACAGATCCGCTCAACAGGACCGGCGAGAAGGCGTCCCACGCGGTGCGCGCCCGCGCGCAGATGTCCACCGGGGTGACCGCATTGTCGAGGTGGCGCCAGTCGTCGTTGGCGAACGCATCACTTCCCGCAGCGCCGCTACCGGGGGGTGGGCCGACGAGGATCTCGATCAGGGCATCCTGGGCGACCTGGTCAGGAGGTAGCGCGGCACGCGTGATCGCCTCGTGATTCAGCACGTAGAACGCGTGGGCCGTCGGCGCGGCGACACCGAAGAAGGTCGCCGTGGCCATGATCGCCACGGTGCAGGCCGAAAGGACTCGCCGGGATCGGCGTGGAAGGGTCATGAGAATCTCCAGCTGGGGCGGATGAGTGGACGGGGTGGGTGGCGCCGGGCGTCCGGGGACGTCGAATTCCGTTGGTATAAAACCGTATTCACTCCCTTCGATCGATACCGGCGACCCGTGGTCGCCTAGTTGAAGTCCAACGCCTCCACCGCCCCGACGGCGCCTTCGTGCGTCGGGCGGTCCGCACCGCCGATGGCATACACGGTTTTGGCGACGGCGGCGACCACCTCGCCGTGTCGCGCAGTGGCGATGGGCGACAAGGGAATCCACTTCTTCTGGGCGATGTCGTACATCTCCACCGCGGTGAGCACCCGGGTGGGTTCCTCGCCGCCGACCGCGACGATCCGGCCGTCGATGAACGTCGCACCGTAGCTGCCGCGGGGCGTCGGCATGTCCACCAGCTTTGTCCACTCCCCGGACGCCGGGTCGAACCGCTCGAACGCCGCAGAGTTCTTGTCGGCGGACAGGAACCGTCCACCGACGGCGTACAGATACTGTCCATCCGATACCGCGGCCAGGTGCTCACGGGGAGTCGGGATGTCGGCCGCATCCGTCCAGGACTGGCCGTCGAAGACCTCGGTCTGTGGCACGACCTGCTTCTCGTTCTGGCCGCCGACGACGATGAGTTTGTCGCCCACCACCGTTGCGGCCGCCGCCGTACGGGCATGCGTGAGGCTGGGCAATTCCACCCAGCTGTTCCCGCGCAGTGCGTACACCTTGTTCGACCCGTGCGCGAGTTGATCGCTGGAGCCTCCGATGACGACCACCTCACCGCGGTAGGTGGCCGCCGTCGCGTGGTGCAGGGGAACGGGCAGCGGGGGCTGCGGCTGCCATGACCCCGTCTGCGGATCGAAGCTCTGCACTATCTGAAGCGTGTCTCCGTGGGTCATGCCCCCGGCCACCCAGATCTTGTCGTCGAGCACCGTCCACGCCATCATCAGCCTGGCGCTCGGCGCGTCCGGCAACGCTCGCCAGGCAGCTGCCGGCTGCAACGTGCGCGGCAGCAGCTTCAGAGACTCCGCCGTCGAGGTCACCTCGGCGTCGGTGCCGGTGGTGCCACCGATCACGTACACCGACCTGTCCACCGCAGCGACGGACATGCCGTGCCGCGGGGTGCTCATCTCGGGCAGGTCGGCCCACGTATTGGCCGTGATGTCCAGCACGGCAACGGTTTTGAGCACCTGTCCGGCGGACAGTCCCCCCACCGCGACCAGACGCCCATCGGCCATGGCCACGCCGAGGTCGCTGCGCGGCTGGGGAAGGGAGGGCAACGAGGTCCAGGTGTCCGCAGCCGGGTCGTAGGCCTCGACGGCGGCGACGTCGACCGCTCCGTCGTTTCCGCCGACCGCGTAGACCCGCTTGTCGTCCGACGCGGCGCCCAACATGTATCGGTGCGTCGGCATCTCCGCGCCGAGCGTCCACGAGGTCCCGTCGAAGACTTCGGTGGTGTCGAGCAGTTTGCCGTTGGCCCCCGCCCCACCGGTGACGACCAGGCGATCTCCGACCACCGCCGCGGCCCCCGCCGCGCGGGGCTGCAGCAGCGGTGGCAGTTGCACCCACCGCCCGTTCACCACCCGCCACACCTGGTCGGTCGCGACCTTGGCGTCGCTGCCCTCGGTTCGCCAGCCGCCGAGCACGACCGGGTTGCCTTTCCACGTCACCGACATGGCGTGCTGCACCGGTACCGGAAGGTCGTCGCCGCCCTTCCAGTTGTCGATGGCCGGGTCGTAGCCCTCGTGACGCCCGCTGACCTGACCGTCCGCCCCGGCCCCGCCGAAGATCCAGATGGTGCCGTCGGCCTCCGTGGTGGTCGCGGCCTGACGGGCAACCCGTGCGTTCGTGATCGGGGACCAGCCCGCCTGGGCTTGCGCTGTGGTCGGCTGGCCCGCACCGGCGGTGACGGCCTGACCGCCGCCGTCGTCGCCTTTCTTCGAGATGACGAACACCCCACCGGTCACCAGCAATGCCACGAGGGCCGCCGCGCCGGCGATGAGCAATGTCTTCCGGTTGCCCGACTTCTTCGCCGGGTTCACGGCGGGCCCGGCGGGCTGCGGAGTCGGCCACGGTCCGCTCAACGGGCTCATGGCGTGCGACGTCGGCGCATCGGACATGGGCAGCTGGGGACTCACGAACGGCAGGGGCCCACTAACTTTCGGCGGATGCTCGCCGGAGTTGCTGCCGACCCCCGGCAATCGCGGCCGGTCAGCGGCGAGAGTGTGTTCCTGTTCGCCGGTGGTGGTCTCATTGAGCGCCATCGAATCCGGGGTCAACCCATTGCGCCGTTGCGCTGCTTGCAGGTCGCGGCCGAGTTCGACCGCCGAGGCCTGTCGCTGCGCCGGGTCGATAGACATGGCCTTCTCGATCACCGCGCACACGTCGGTCGGTATTCCTGCGGGCCGCAGATCCGGCACGTGCGTCGAACCGATACGCAGGTAGTGCGCGACGAGTTCCTCGCCGGACTTTCGCTCGTGTGCCGCCGCCCCGGCGATGAGCGCGTACAGCGACGCGCCGAGCGAGTACACATCGGAGGTGAACGTCGGCGGGCTCCCGGCCAGTACCTCGGGTGCGGTGAAGGCGATGGTGCCCGTGAAAAAGCCTGTCCTGGTTTCGAATCCGCCGGCAAACCGGGCGATGCCGAAATCGCTGAGCTGCGGTTCGCCGTAATCGTTGAGGAGGACGTTGGCCGGCTTGATGTCCCGATGCTGGGTGCCGGACCGGTGCGCGGTTTCCAGTGCGCCGCACAACTTGACGCCGATCTTCAGAACCTCCGGCCACGGAACGGGTCCGGCCTGGCGCAATCGGTCCTGCAGCGAACTGGCCGCGTAGTACGGCATGACGATGAACGGGCGACTGCTCTCCGTCACCCCGACCTGCAGGATGTTCACGATGTTCGGATGGCCGGACAGCCTGCCCATGGCGAAACCCTCGCGCAGGAAACGTTCCCGGCTGTCGCCGTCGAGATCTGAGGCCATCACCTTGACGGCCACGTTTCTCGCCAGTGTGGTTTGGTGGCAACGGTAAACGACGCCTGCACCGCCCCTGCCGACTTCGGTGGCGTGCAGGAATCCCGCCGCCGCCAACTCGTCGGCGATGCCACCCCGCCCTTGGGGAGGGGTGACGTCCCCCTTGTGATCTCCGCCCATAGCGCAGATCTTCCTACACAGCTCCCTGGCAATTTGCTTTGCGAACGCCAAAGTAAGCAAGAATTAACGTCAACGACTTTTATCTCCGGAACGTCGTCCGTTCGCGGCTAACCCGCTGGCAAACCACCGATTGTTGCGTTCGAAAGAATCCTCGCCGACGGCTGTGGCTAGTTCTGGCAAATGATTTTGACGTAACTCAGTGGTGAGTTTCCGCCCGCAGGGTTTCGGCGGCGGCACCGAACATGGTCTGTTTGATCGCGCCGAGCGTGCCGGGATCCTTGCCTGCCAGTGGCCGCAGGATGTCCAGTGCGGTGCCGTCGACCGCGCCGTCGCCCGCGGTGGCATCGACGATCGCGTAAGCCTGCGCGTCGGCGCCGCCGAACCGCCGCCCGGTGGTCATCGACGCGACCGCGGCCTGCGGGGTGAGCTTGGCCTGGATCAGGGCCGCCATCCCGTCGGTGAACGGGATGCGGATGTCGGCCTCGGGGAAACAGAAGTAGCCGCGGTCGGCGCGCATCACCCGGAAGTCGTGCGCCATCGCGAGCATGGCGCCGGCACCGAAGGCGTGCCCGACGATGGCGGCCGCGGTCGGGATCTGCAGCGTCAGCACCCGCGCCAGCAGGCCCTGCACCTGCCCGACGTACCACGCGGTGCGGTCCCCGTTGGCCATCAGCCAGTCCAGGTCGAGCCCGTTGGTGTAGAACTTCCCGGTCGCGGTGGTCAGCAATCCGGCCGCGCCGTCGGCGAGCACGGTGTCCAGGTACCCGTTCACCACGTCGAGAAAGTCTGGGGTGAACCGGTTCTCGTCATCGCCGAGGTTCAGCACGGCGATGTTGTCGGTGTAGGTGAGGCTAACGGTCATTTCTGGTCTCCTTTTCGTGGCGGTGGTCCGATGTCGAGCACGGCCCGCACGGCCGCGCTCAGGTGTACGCGTGCGGTGGGGTTGTCCAGTCGGTCCCGGGCCAGCAGGATCGCCGTCGGCAGGTCCACGATGCAGGTGGTGACGGTGTCCGCGGCGGCCCGGTCGCGGCGATGCCACAGTCCGTCGGCCAACCGGACCATCGTCGCGATCAGCCGGGCCTGCAGGTCGTGCAGTTCGCGCGCCAGCGCGTCGGGCATCTCGGCATCGAGGATGTCCTCCCTGCGCACGGTGAGCACCAGCCGGCACGAAGTCGGGTACCGGTCCGACAGCACGCCCGGCGCCCCGGCCGCGGCCACTACGGCCGCCGCGGCATCCGGGGCCTGCTCGATGAGGACGTCCTGCACCTGCAGGAACCGGTTCCCGGCCCGCAACCAGGCCCTGCCCAGCAGCTCCGACCTCGACGAAAAGTTGTGGTACAGCGCCCCGTTCGAGATGCCGGCGGCCCCGGCGACGGCGCGCACGGTGACGGCGGCCGGGCCGTGCTCGACGGCCAGTGCCTCGACGGCGTCCAGCACGGCGTCCGGGTCGTGCACACGCGGGCGGGGCATGACGTCACCATAACAGAGCGCTTGCTCTGTTATTCACACCGAACTCACAGCAGCAACTTTCACCGGGTACCCTTCGGGCATGAGCGCCGGGCTGTTCGGACTTTTCGACGACGTCGCCGCACTGGCGCGACTGGCTGCCGCATCGATCGACGACATCGGGGCCGCCACCGGTAAGGCGACGGCCAAGGCCGCGGGCGTCGTCATCGACGACACCGCCGTGACCCCGCAGTACGTACACGGCATCACCGCCGACCGTGAACTGCCGATGATCAAGCGCATCGCCATCGGATCGCTGCGCAACAAGCTGGTGTTCATCCTTCCGGCGGCCCTGCTGCTGAGCCAGTTCGCGCCGTGGCTGCTGACGCCGATTCTGATGATCGGCGCGACCTACCTGTGCTTCGAGGGCGCCGAGAAGGTGCTGGGCCGGTTCCTGCATCACGACTCCGCCGAAGCGCACGGAAAGCCGGTCGGCGCTGTCGACGAGAAGTCGATGACCGCCGGGGCCATCCGCACGGACTTCATCCTGTCCGCCGAGATCATGGTGATCGCCCTCAACGAGGTGGCCCACCAGCCGTTCGTGCCCCGGTTGATCATCCTGGTGATCGTGGCGCTGGTGATCACCGCCGCCGTGTACGGCGTCGTCGGCGTGCTGGTCAAGATGGACGACGTCGGGCTCAGCCTGGCGCAGCGGCAGTCCAGCTTCGTGCAGAAGATCGGCCGCGGCCTGGTGGCCGGTATGCCGAAGGTGCTGGCAGCGCTGTCCACCATCGGCACCGTCGCGATGCTCTGGGTGGGCGGGCACATTCTGCTCACCGGGACCGACACGCTGGGCTGGCATGCCCCCTACGGATTGGTGCACCACGCCGAGGAGTTCGTGCACCACGCCGCCCAGGGCGTGGGCGGGCTGCTGGCCTGGCTGACGAACACCGCCGCCTCCGCGGTCATCGGCCTGGTCGTCGGCTCCATCGTGGTCGGCGTCATCCACATCCTGCCGTTCGGCAAGAAACACGACTGAACCTGTCACACCCCGGCCGTAACGTGCGGGCATGACGTACTGGATCAACACCGTGAGCCGCGGTCATGTCGAACGCGGCGTCGCAGGCGGCTTCACCCAGGCCAACCACGGCAAGCCGCACGGGCTCCGCAAGATGTCCCGTGATGACTGGATCGCCTTCTATTCACCCAAGACCGACTACCCGGAAGGTGCTCCGCTGCAAGCGTTCACCGCGCTGGGCCGGGTCACCGACGACCAGCCGTATCAGGCCGAGAACGAGTTCTGGCGGCGCCGGGTCGAGTTCGTGCCGTGTACCGAGACGCCCATCCGCCCGCTGGTCGACCAGCTGGAGTTCATCGTGGACAACGCGCGCTGGGGTTACCGGTTCCGCTTCGGGCTGTTCCCCATCGAGGCACCCGATTTCGAGGTGATCCGCGCGGCGCTGCTCAGTGCGGTACCGCACTGAGCATCAGGTAGGCCAGGCACAGCAGCGCGTTCAGCGCCACCAATGTCACGCCGACGAAGATCAGCAACTGCCACGCGTTGCTCCGCGCGTGCCGCATGGCGGCGTGGTGCCGCTGCTCCTCGATGTCCAGAACCGTGAGCGCAAAGCGGACGTCGGTCACCTCGGCATCGGTGGCGCGGGTCCCCCCGACCAGATCCCGTAGCCGGGGCGCGGTGATGATGACGCCGACACCGGAGAAGCGTCGACTCCAGTGTCGTGCCTGCCGCCTGCTCAGCGTCTGCGGGCGCCCGCCCGCGTGGCGCGGAGCGGCACCCCATTCGCCGGCCCATACCGGGAATGACACCCTCTGATGGTAGGCCCATTCCTGCTGTAAGGGAACGGTTTTAGCCGCCGCCGCCCAGCGCTTTGAGCTCCTGGAGTGACTCGTCGAGCACCGCGGTCAGCGCACCGTCACCGGCACCGATCCATCGTTCGAAGCCCACCTTGAAGATCGCGATGCCGGCCTCGGCGGTGACCCGCGCCGTCAGCTCCGGGACACCGCGTCCGCGCAACGCCTCGGTCAGCGCGGCACCGAGGGTCGCCAGCTTGCTCAGCTCCCGTTCCTGCAGCCCGGGGTCGGCGTCGATCACCGCCTGGCGGCGCCGGGCACTGCCCAGGCGGCCACCGATAATCTCCCCCGCTGCCCGCAATCCGGCGCCGACCGCATCCAGCGGTGCGGTGCCCGCGGGCATACCGGCCACCGCCGCGACCATCGAGTCGGTCAGCGCGGTCTGCCCCGAGAACAGAACCTCGCGCTTGTCGGCGAAGTGCCGGAAGAAGGTGCGTTCGGTGAGCCCGGCGCGCTCGGCGATCTGCGCGACCGTCGTCGCGTCGAAACCCTGCACCGCATAGAGCTCGAGGGCCGCCTCCTCGAGGCGGCCACGGGCGTTGGGCTGCCACCTGCTCATACGGAAATCCTAGCCGTCGGGAATGACAGCGACTGTCATCGGTGTTGTCTCCGATGACAGGTACTGACATCACTGGGAGGTTCTCATGCGCATCTTCGTCACCGGAGCGTCCGGCTTCATCGGATCGGCAGTCGTCGCCGAACTGGCCGGCGCCGGCCATCAGGTCACCGGGCTGGCCCGCTCACCCGAATCGGCCCGGGCGATCGAGGCCGCCGGCGCCACCCCACAGCACGGCGACCTCGCCGATCTGGACAGCCTGCGTGCGGCGGCCGAAAAGGCCGACGCCGTCGCGCATCTGGCGTTCCACCACGACTTCACCGACTACGCGAATGCCAACGACCTGGACCGCAGCGCCATCACCGCCCTGGGCGAGGCGCTCGCCGGCTCGGACCGTGCGCTGGTGGTCACATCCGGGATGGCCGCGCTCGGATCCGGTGGACTGATCACCGAATCGGATGCCGCGTCACCCGGCGTGCCCCGGACCTCCGAGGCCGCGGGCCTGCCCTTCGCCGAACGCGGGGTCCGGGTCGTCGGGCTGCGGCTGCCGCCGTCCGTGCACGGTGTCGGTGACCACGGCTTCGTTCCGCGGCTCATCGAGATCGCCCGCGAGACCGGCGTTGCGGGCTATCCGGGCGACGGGTCCCATCGCTGGCCCGCCGTCCACCGCCTGGACGCGGCACGCGCATTCCGGCTGGTGATCGAGGGCGACATCCCGGCCGGCAGCATCGTGCACGCGGTCGCCGAGGAGGGCATCGCCACCCGCGACATCGCCGCGGCCATCGGCTCCGGACTGGGGCTGCCGGTGCGCGCGGCCGAGCCCGAACACCTCGGCTGGCTGGGCGCGTTCTTCGCCCTGGACATGGCCGCGTCCAGCGAGCAGACCCGTAAAGCGTTGGGCTGGAACCCCATCGAGATCGGCCTGCTGGACGACCTGGCGCAGGGTCACTACTTCTAGGGGGAAAAAGTCCAGGCCGGTCCCCATCGGGGACCGGCCTGGATCGGGGGCTGCAGTTAGAACAGATCCGCGTCGGTGACCTTGGTCCACGCCGCGACGAAGTCCTTGACGAACTTCTCCTTCGCACCGTCCTCGGCGTACACCTCGACGAGCGCGCGCAGCTGCGAGTTCGACCCGAACAGCAGGTCGACGCGGCTGGCGGTCCACTTCGGTGCACCGCTGCTGCGGTCGGTGCCGACGTACGTGCCGTCATCAGCCGGTGACGGCGCCCACTTGGTGCTCATGTCCAGCAGGTTGACGAAGAAGTCCGTCGTCAGCTGGCCCGGCTTGTCGGTGAGCACACCGAGGTCGCTGCCCTGGTAGTTGGCACCCAGCACACGCAGGCCACCGACCAGCACGGTCAGCTCGGGACCGGACAGGTTCAGCTGGTTGGCCCGGTCGATGAGCACGTACTCCGACGGCAGCGGCAGGCCCTTGCCCGCATAGTTGCGGAAGCCGTCGGCCTTGGGCTCCAGGTAGGCGAACGACTCGACGTCGGTCTGCTCCTGGGTGGCATCGCCGCGGCCCGAGGTGAACGGCACCGTGATGTCGAATCCGGCTGCCTTGGCGGCGGTTTCGACACCGACATTGCCGGCCAGCACGACCAGATCGGCGAACGACACCGTGACCCCGGCCGAGGCCGCGATGTCCTCCAGCTTGGCGATGATCGGGACCAGCTCGTCGGTCTCGTTGGCTTCCCAGCCCAGCTGGGGCTGCAGCCGCAGCCGCCCGCCGTTGGCGCCGCCGCGCATGTCGCTGTGCCGGTAGGACGCAGCGGCCTTCCATGCGGTCGAAACCAGCTGCGGCACAGTCAGGCCCGAGCCCGCGATGGCCGTCTTCAGGGTCGCGACGTCGGCGTCACTGAGCTTCGTGCCGGCGGGGGTGATGTCCTGCCAGAGCCAGGTCTGCTGGGGAACCAGCGGCCCGAGGTAGCGCGAGACGGGGCCCAGGTCACGGTGCAGCAGCTTGAACCACGCGTTGGCGAAGGCCTCGGCCAACTCCTCCGGGTGATCCAGCCAGCGCCGGGTGATCGCGCCGTAGATGGGGTCCAGCCGCATCGACAGGTCGGTGGTCAGCATCGCCGGGTGCGTCTTGCCGTCGCCCTGCGCCATCGGCACCGAGTTGGCCCAGCCGCCGTCCTTGGGCTTCCACTGGTTGGCGCCCGCGGGGCTCTTGAACAGTTCCCACTCGTTGCCGTAGAGGATCTCCAGGAAGGAGTTGTCCCACTTGGTCGGGGTGTGGGTCCAAGTCACCTCGAGGCCACTGCTGACGGTCTCGTTGCCGAGGCCCGAGTTGTCCCAGCCCAGGCCCTGCAACTCGAGCGGTGCCGCTTCGGGCTCGACGCCGTTCTCCACCTCGGTGGCGCCGTGCGTCTTGCCGAACGTGTGGCCGCCGACGATCAGCGCCGCGGTCTCCTCGTCGTTCATCGCCATCCGGCCGAAGGTCTCGCGGATGTCGATGGCCGCGGCCACCGGATCCGGATTACCCTCGGGGCCTTCGGGATTCACGTAGATCAGCCCCATGTGGCTGGCGCCCAGCGGGTTCTCCAACTTGGTCCGGTCGGTGCCGGAGCCGGCGTAGCGCTCCTGGCTGCCCAGCCACTCGTGCTCGGCGCCCCAGTAGATGTCCTCTTCGGGCTCCCAGTAATCCGGGCGGCCGAACGCGAAGCCCGCAGTCTTGAAGCCCATGTTCTCCAGGGCGCGGTTGCCTGCGTAGACCAGCAGATCCGACCAGGACAGCTTCTGGCCGTACTTCTTCTTGACCGGCCACAGCAGGCGGCGGGCCTTGTCCAGGCTGACGTTGTCGGGCCAGCTGTTCAGCGGCGCGAAGCGCTGCATGCCCTTACCGCCACCACCGCGGCCGTCCTCGACGCGGTAGGTGCCCGCGGCGTGCCACGACATCCGGATGAAGAACGGGCCGTAGTGCCCGAAGTCGGCAGGCCACCAGTCCTGCGAGTCGGTCATCACGGCGTCGACATCGGCGGCCAGCTGATCGAAGTCCAGCGTCTGCACGGCCGCGCTGTAGTCGAAGCCGGGGTCCAGCGGATTGATGACGTCGGGATCCTTCTGCAGGATCTTCAGGTTGACCGCGTTGGGCCACCAGTCGCGGTTGCTGCCACCCTCGACGGGCGGCTTGATCCGCATCGGGCAAGCGCTCTCGGCGGGCTCTGTCTGGGCTTCACCGATGGGCGGGGACGTTTCGGGCATGGGAAACCTTTCCGGGGCTGACGGATTACAGGTGATCAAACACTTTGTGCCAGAGCACAATCGGGGCATACACCCCAATAGATGACCTCGGCCTCATCGATCGCGAAACCGAGATCGTCGGATGCCGTCAGACACGGTGCCTCGCCGACCGCACAGTCGACGTCGGCGATCACACCGCACTTTCGGCACACCACATGGTGGTGGTTGTCCCCGACCCGGGACTCGTAACGAGCCACCGAGCCCGAAGGCTGGATTCGCCGCACCAGGCCGGCCGCAGTCAGCGCGTTGAGCGCGTCGTACACCGTCTGGTGCGAGACTTCCGGCAGTTCCGCCCGCACCGAACGGATGACCGTGTCGGTGTCGGAATGCGGATGACCGTGCACGGCGCCCAGCACCGCGACCCGGGGACGGGTGACGCGCAGAGAGGCATCCCGCAGCATCTGCGCGAACTCCTCTGCCGTACCCACGCAGACGAGTCTCACCCCTTAACTGGAATTAGTCAAGAAAAAGGTTGGCGAGCTTCAGGTGACATCCGGACATGCGAAAGCCCCGACCATCGGCCGGGGCTCTCGGGCAAACGAGGTCAGTGCGTCATACGGTGCGACGAGCCGCCCCGGACGGCGACGTAGATGGCGATCAGTCCGGCCGCGACGGCGATGCCGACGACGAACGGGATGATCTGCCAGCCGCCGTTGGCGTTCTGGTAGCCGAGTTGATAGGTCGCCCAACTGCCGATCAGCGAGCCGAGGGCGCCGAGCACGATCGTCATGAGGACGCCGATGTCCTGCTTGCCCGGCATGACCAGCCGAGCCAGCACACCGATGATCAACCCGACGACGAGGGCGCTGATGATGGTCCCGATCATGGTCGTACTCCTGTCCGTAGACGTGCGCCCCAGTGACGCGCACAACGGAAATGCCCGCTGCGGACGGCGTTCAAACCAAATCGACGACCGAACCGTCCGTGTTCGTCGCTGCGCGGTCGGCGAGCCGGGCGGCGATGACCTTCACCGGGGTGTTGGACTCCTGCGACACCCGCCGCAACAGCTCGAAGGCCCGGACCGAGTCCACGT
Source organism: Mycobacterium sp. P2_H7 (assembly GCF_056403275.1). NCBI lineage: Bacteria > Bacillati > Actinomycetota > Actinomycetes > Mycobacteriales > Mycobacteriaceae > Mycobacterium > Mycobacterium sp. P2_H7. The sequence continues at coordinate 93,643 of NZ_JBFUFU010000003.1, forward strand.
TGAAGCGCTCCATGATGATGCCCTTGGCCTGCCCGATCAGGTCGCGGCTGGCCAGCGCGGACTCGAACTGCAACTGCCGGTTGGCGGTCACCAGCGAGATGGCCGCGTGGGTGGCCAGCATGGCCCCCAGCGCCTCCGGTTCGGCAGTGAAGGACCCTGTTCCGAAGCCGAACAGGTTCAGCGCGCCGCTGTCGACTCCCTTGGTGTAGAGCCGAAAGGACATCACGCTGAGCACGCCTTCAGAGATGGCGACCTTGCTGAACCGCGGCCAGCGGCTGTCGGTGCGCAGGTCGTTGCACCGCACGATGACGTCGCGCTCCGCGGCGTCCACGCAAGGACCCTCCCCGGTGTCCCGCTGCGCATGGTCGAGCGTCCTGGCCACCTCCGATGTCCCTGCGAGAGAGGTGAAGTCACCGTCCTTGATCAGCAGCACACCGGCGCAGTCGACGCCGTCGATGAGTGCCACCGCGGCCTCGGTGAGCTCGGACAGGGTGCGCTCGATCGGCTGCCGCCCGTCCACGGCGGTGCTGGCCAGGTCCTCCATCGCCGCCGCGAGGGCGTCGTCGTAGCTATGCGTCACCGCGCCGTCTTTCTCCGCGTCATCAGCACACCCTCTCACTAACTTCGCAATGCCATATGCGGGCTGACACCATAAGTCTGGCGATAGAGCACCGCAAAGCGTCCGGTATGGCCGAATCCCCAGCGCCGCGCCACCTCGGCCACCGTGGTGCTGCTCTGATGGGCCGCCACCAGGTCCAGGTGGGCGCGCTGCAGCCGCACCCGCCGGAGATGTTCGGTGGGCGTCTCGTCGAGGTGCTTGCGGAAGAGGTACTGCACCGCCCGCGGCGACAGGTGTACGGCTGATGCGATCTCCTGCACGCCGATCTCCTCGCGCGCCCGCGCGGCGATGAACGCGATGGCCCGGCGCAGCGATACGGGAATGTCGGCGTCGTATCGGGCCGGCACCGAATCAGCGCCCACCGCGGTGAAACAGGACAGCGCCGCCACCGCGAGCAACTGTCCACACGCCTCGATCAGGGCGCGCGGCGCCCCCGTGACCAGCGCTGCCGTGGCGTACTCGACGGTGCGCTTCCAGGCCGCGGCCAGTTCGGGTGTGGCCGGCTGGGAATCCAGCGCTCGTAGCGGATCGGCGGAGGCACTCAGGCGCTCGTCCGCGGCCCTGCGGAGCAGCCAGGTGTCGACGGTGACGACCGCGATGGTTCCCGTCTCGACGACGGCCGACCAGGCCCGTCGCTCATCGGCGAGTACGGAGTCGCCGCGCCGGATCTCGTCGCCGCCGTTGGTGCGCACCGTGCCGTCGAGGACCGTGACGATCAACAGCCCGGACTCCGGCCGCGCAGCGACCCGGCCCCGCGCTCGGATGCCGATCTCGTCCACGGCGAAGCCGGCGGCGACGCTGCGCCGGTGCGTCACTTCATTGCCGGGACCGATTCCTTCGACGTGCAGCGACTCGGCGTAGTGGTTATCGGCAGGCACCTGTTCCGCGGTGGCATCGGCGGCGACGAACGCGCCGTTGAGCCCAGCCGACGGGGGCGTCTCAGCGACGGGGTACATGGGGATATGCAGATTCACGGACGGTCCGCTCTGACAAATGTGGCCAGTGACAGCGGCCCGTTCACCCCAAAGGCGAACAGGGCCGGGACGGCATTTGCTCAGCCGGACCACAGTCAGCATACCGTCCGCCGCCGTGGACCTTGTTTTGCTGGGGCTGCACCGGGTACGCCCCTACCGCCACACGGCCCACCACGGGGGGCACGGGCCGCGAGTCGGACGGGAGAAGCGCGTGAGCATCACGGTCGACGGACCCGTGCGCGGTACGTCGGGCGATTCCACGCTGCGTTGCGCCGGGACGCTGGATGCGACGACCTACCGCACTCTGCGCGACATCGTGATCGACGCGGCTCTCAAGCAGCCGCCCGTCGTCATCGTCGATGTCAACGCGTTGCGGGTCCCCGCCGTATCGGCATGGTCGGTGTTCACCAGCGCCCGCTGGCACGTCAGCGTCTGGCCCGACGTTCCGGTGGTGCTCGCATCGGCTGACGACGATGTGCGGAAAATGCTCTGCCGCAACGGCATCACCCACCACGTGCCCGTATATCGAGCGGTCCCGGAAGCCCGGGCGGCCTGCGAGAGCGGCACGCAACGACGTCGAAGCCGCAGGTGTGCCCGGCTACCCTTCGTGGTGTCCAGCGCGGCCCTCGCCCGCGAGCTGGTCGGCACCTGGCTGACGGCCTGGTGTCGACCGGTCATGATCCCGCTGGCCACCACCGTCGCGTCCGAACTCGTCGAAAACGCTCTCCTGCATACCGAATCAGCACCGTCACTGATCCTCGAATGCGACGGGGACAAGATCACCGTGGCGGTCGAGGACGGCAGCCGCGTGCCCGCGCAGCGCACCGAACACGCCGGCCGTGGTGCCAGCCCGGTGTCCGGGCTGGCCGTGGTGGCCGCGCTGAGCCGGGCCTGGGGGTCGACGCCGATGGCGTCGGGAAAGACCGTGTGGGCCGTCATGGGTCCGGAGAACGAGCTGTAGCTGCTCACCGGAATCTGTACGCAGCGAACAAGACTCGGGCAAGCCCGCGGCCCTAGGCGATCTGGCCCTTGTCCCCGGGGTGCGCGATCTGCACGATCGGCAGATGGGTGGCCGCGGCGGCGAACGCCTCCTCGAGGGATGCGGTCGTAGGTACCTCTCCGTCCGCGTCGAACCGTCGCAGCAGCCGCCGGACCGCAGCCGAGGGAATGACGGTCCACCGGGTGTCGGCAAGCGCACAGCGAACGTTCAGGAGCCGCAGCGCCTCGAACCCGGACACCGACATGTACCGGACGCCGCCGAGGTCGACGATCAGCGAGCAACTGAGCATCGCCCGGTCCAACACGACGTCGATCAGGTCGTCGACGTTCGCGGCGTCGATGACACCGTCGATGACCACCACCGTGACCGCGGGGTCGTACCACCGGGTGGTGACGGACAGGACCGTGTCCGCGCGGCGGGGGGCACGCCGCTGTGGGGTTCCTGGCCGGTTCGGGCTCTGCGTCATCGGCGACTTCCTAACTCCGGGGACGCGCCCGCCGTCGAGCAGCCGGCCGTCCGCACGCGGGTGCTTTCGAGCAAGCTGTTGTTTCAACTTTCAATCAGGATAGTGACCTATCGCACACAATGCGATCCATACCAAAAGGTCTTCGGTTTGCGGATGAGTCCGCGCCGGCGACGTTGAGCAGGTATCCCCGCGGCGATGCGCTTTGCCGCGAGTGCCCGGCCCTTGACGCGCGGTGCCGCGATGTACACCAAACGAAGAGGTCCGGCCCAGCGCCGGCGCGTCCCGGCGGTACGATTTCTCGATATGCAGCGCACGTCACAGACCGGCTCCGGAGTGATAACTCCCATCGCGCTACGATTCCCTGAATAGTTAGCGCTGCTAGTATATTTGTGCTATGGGTCGGGAAGCTTTGAGTGACAGTAGAGTTGAAACTGCCGTGCCGGGCATCGAAGAGTACCTTCGCCCCGACGGCAGCATCGTCATACCTGATGGCATAACCCTCACCTCGTTCCTCGACCAGAACCGGGCCGCCCTGGGCGATGCGCCCGCGTACCGGTTCCTGGACTTCTCGCAGGATTCCGACGGCAGGGCCATCGTGCTGAGCTGGAACGGAATGTGGGCGAAGGTGGGTGCGGTCGGCGCCCGGCTGCAGCAGGTCACCAAGCGTGGTGATCGGGTGGCCATCCTTGCTCCGCAGGGAGTGGAGTACGTCGCGGCGTTCTTCGCGGCGATCCACGCAGGCAATATCGCGGTGCCGTTGTTCGCGCCTGCACTGGCCGGGCACACCGAGCGGTTGGCCGCGGTGCTCGCCGACGCCAAGCCCACGGTCGTGCTGACCACCACCGCCGGCTCCGAGGCAGTGCGTAATTTCCTACGCACCCTGCCCGCCGCCGAACGTCCCCGGATGATCGCCGTGGACGCCGTCCCCGACGCGGTCGGCCAGACCTTCACCCCGGTCGCCCTCGAGACCGACGACATCGCCTACCTGCAGTACACCTCGGGATCGACGCGCTCCCCTGCCGGCGTCGAGATCACCCACCGCAACGTCTGTACCAATGTGCTGCAGATGGTCCTCGCCGGTGATCTGGACACGGGCGTGCGCAGCGTCAGCTGGCTGCCGCTCTACCACGACATGGGCCTGATCATGATCATGTTCCCCGCCCTCTGCGGTGCCCAGATCACGTTGATGGACCCCATGGCGTTCGTGCGCCGCCCGTATCGCTGGATCAAGCAACTCGGCATCGAATCGGCGCACGGCCGCACTTTCGCCGCCGCACCCAACTTCGCCTTCGAGCTGGCCTCCGAGCGCGGCCTGCCGCCCAGCGGCGACACGCTGGACCTGACCAATGTCGTCACGCTGCTCAACGGCTCGGAGCCGGTGACGCTGTCGTCCGTCGAGAAGTTCACCGCGGCGTTCGCGCCCTACGGACTGCCGCTCAGCGCAATCAAACCGTCCTACGGCATGGCCGAGGCGACCCTGTCTGTGGCCAGCATCGCGCCGTCCGCATCGGCCACGGCCATCTATCTGGACCGCGCCGAGCTCAACGCCGGGCGCGCCGTCGTCGTGGAAGCCGACACCGAGGACGCGGTGGCGCACGTGTCCTGCGGTCAGCCGATCCCCAACCAGTGGGTCGTGATCACCGGCAGCGACGGCAACGAGCTTCCCGACGGTTCCATCGGAGAGATCTGGCTGCACGGCAACAATGTCGGCCGCGGCTACTTCGGCCGCGCCGAAGAGACCCTGCGGGTGTTCGGCAACAAGCTCCAGACCCGGCTCCCGGCGGACAGCCATGCCGAGGAAGTGGCCGAGAACGCGCTGTGGCTCGCCACCGGCGATCTCGGTGTCTACCTGGACGGGGAGTTGTACCTCACCGGCCGGATCAAGGACATGATCATCGTCGACGGCCGCAACCACTACCCCACCGACATCGAGACCACCGTCAGCGCGTCCTCGCCTGCGGTGCGCTCCGGCTACGTGGCCGCGTTCTCGGTTCCCGGCGCCGCCAGTGAGGAACTGGTGATCGTCGCCGAGCGCGCTGCTCGATGGGGCAAGGCCGAGCCGGGCCCCATCCTGGATGCGATCCGCGCGGCGGTGTCCCGGCTGCACCAGGTGCGGGTGGCCGACGTACGGATGGTCGCCGCCGGGGTCATCCCCCGCACCACGTCCGGCAAGCTGGCCCGAAATGCCTGCCGCGCAGCATATTTGGACGGCAAGTTCGACCGCTGACGGCCTTGGCCGTCAGCGGTCGAACCGTCAGAACGGCGACTTCGGGCTGATCGGCACCGTGATGACGTTCATGGCGTTGTAGAGACCGTTGGACACCGTCACCGTGAAGAAGTCAGACAAGCCGCCGGCCAGATACGACGCCGTGCGGGAGCCGTCCGTCGGGTCATAGCTGAAAGTCCCGTCCGCGCCGACGGTCGCCCTGCCGCCCACGGCCTGCGTGGTGAGCGAGTACGTCACCGCGTGACCGGCCGGATCGGTCGAGGTCAACGTGCCGGTGACGATCCCGGAATCCGGGTCGACCGTCTGGCCTGCCTTCACCGGGGCACTCGGGGTATCCGGTATGGCGATCGGCACGCTGATGCTCGCGATCGAGCTGACGAAGGTGCCGTTGGTGGCTACGACGGTGAAGCCATCGGCCGTCGTCACCCCGAGCCCGGAACTGAGCCGGGCCGCCGCCGACGGCTTGTAGGTGAACGCACCGGTGGCCGTGTCGAAGTTCAGCGTGCCGAAGACTGTCGGAGTCAGCACCCTGTAGGTGATCGGCAGGTCGGCCGGGTCGGTCGAGCTGATCGTGCCCGTCACCAGACCGCTGTACGCGTCCGTCGTCTGCGCCGTCTTCGCCGGCGTGGTCGGGACATCGGTCATCGGGGTGATGGGCACCGTGATGAGCCCGGGTGCGCCGATCAGCCCACCGTTGGTGGCCACCACCGTGAACACATCTGAGGTCACCACGCCCAGGCTGGCCAGCACCTGAGCGGCCGCGGACGGTTTGTAGGTATAGGCCCCGGTGGTCTTGTCGTAGGTCAGTGAACCGCTCACCGGCGGGGTGAGGACGGTGTACTTCAGGGGCGTATCGGCCGGGGTGCTCGACCCGAAGGTGCCGGTCACCTTGCCGGTCACCGGGTCGACGGTCCGCGATATCGAGATCGGCGAACTCGGCATGCCGTTGGTGGCGGGGTCGACCTTGACGGCGACGAGCGAATAGATGGCCGACAGACCATTGGAGATGGTGACGGTGAAGACGTCGTTGACGGGTACCAGGACGGCGCCGATCCGGGCGGCTTCTGACGGCGTGTAGGTGTAATTGCCCGTCTTGGCGTCGACGGTGAGCGTGCCCAGCAGCGGTTTCACCGCCACCGTGTAGGTCATCGGCAGCTTGGCTTCGTTGCTGGCGTTGAGGTTTCCGGTCACGGTGCCGTCGCCGGGCGCTGCGCCGGATGCGGTGGGGGTGCCGGCCACGGGCGGGGCTACGTGCCAGTCGGTTTGCAGTTGACGGAACCAGATCCACGTCGCGGCCTGCTGGAGGTCCAGCGGGGGCAACGGCGTATTCGTGTTGAGCCCCATCAGTTTCAGCACCGCGCTCATGACTTTGAGGACGGGCACCGCGATCGCCCTCGGCGGGGCTGTCGTGGCGGTGGGCGTTGCGGCCGCGGTCGGCGTGGCCGCGGTGGTCAGCGCCACTGCCGAGGCGGTGGTGGCGGCGGCCGCGGTGACCTTCGAGGTGGCGGCCGGCGTCGCCGTGGTGGCGTCGTCATCCATGCTCGCGGTGGTGTCAGCCGTGGCCTTCTTGACCGAATTCTTCTTGGCCACGGGCGATTTCGCCCCGTGAGTGCGGGCGGGTGCGGCGGTGTTCGTGGTTTCCGTGGCCGCGTCCTTGGCCGGTTCAGGATCCGCGCTGGCGGTGTCCTTGGGGTCGTCCTTGGTGTCATCCTTGGTCGGCTCGGTGGCCTGGGTGGTCGCGGCGGGCTTCTTCTTTTTCTTCTTGGGCGCGGTCGATGCCTGGCCCGCGGTGGCGCTCGTAGATGTCGTGGACTGGGCGGTACCCGGCGATGTACCCGATGTTCCGTCGTCGGCGTAGGCGACGCCCGTTCCGCTCGCGAGCGCGGCCCCCATGCCCAGCGCCACCGCCCCGGCACCGAGCCAGGCGTACGGCTCGGGATGGCGGGGAGCGGCGCGGTGTGCACCCCGTCCCCCGCGCTTGTCCGTCCGTTTGCTCTTGGCGCCCTTGGGCAACCTGTGTCCACCAGCCATCGAATACCCCCCATTACGTGATCGGATGAAGCCGCCACTGCCACGGATCACACAGAGAGCGGCGTCGTGGATATTAACGGGTGCGTAAGGCGAAATGCGCGGTAGCGGTGATACCGGTGGGAAGGTTTACAAAGAGTTCAGTTCGGGTCGCGAAACAAAAAGGCCACGAACTCTTTCGAGTTCGCGGCCTTGATGCCTGCAGCTCGTAGAACCGCTTTTGTGGGCGAAGGGGGACTTGAACCCCCACGTCCCGAAGGACACTGGCACCTGAAGCCAGCGCGTCTGCCATTCCGCCACTCGCCCGAATGACGGGAGAAACCGTATCACCACTACGGTTCTGGACCCAAACCGTTTGATCCGAATCAAGATCACCCACGCTGACCTGCCCCAACCCGATTCTCAGAGTTCTGTTGGTCACGCATCGAGGCACTTGGCCGATAACATGCGTGTGAGCAGTGTGGCCAGAGCGACACGCAACGCGCGAGGGCACAGCACGACGACGACAGATGGGCGGTGATATGGGTCTCGCGGACCGTATCGAACGTCGCCTCGAATCGACCGTCGGCGACGCTTTCGCCCGGGTGTTCGGCGGATCGATCGTTCCGCAGGAAGTCGAAGCACTGTTGCGGCGCGAAGCCGAAGCCCACACCGTGAAGGCCGGTGGAGGCCGCATTTTGGCCCCCAACGACTACATCATTACGCTCAGTGACACTGATTATCAGAAGGTGAGCGCCGATCCGGAACGGACGTCGACGACATTTGCCCGGCACCTGCAAGGTTTTATTCATGACCAGGGTTGGCAAACGTATGGTGATGTGGTCATCAGGTTCGAGGCCGCATCGACGCTGCACACCGGACAGTTTCGTGCCCGTGGAGCGGTCAACCCCGACTCGACCACCGGCACGCCCGTCCCACCACAGCACGACCGCCCGTCCACCGCACAACCAGGAGTACCAGCGATGACCGACAACCCGAGCTACCGCGGCCAGGGACAGGGGCGGCCCGGCGACGACCAGTACGACGACCGCTACCGCCAGCAGGAAGACCCGCGCGGAGGCCATGCGTCAGATCGTCCCGAGCAGGGCGCCTACGCCGACCAGGGTGGCTACCCGCCGCGCCAGGGTGGCTACCCGGACCAGGGCTACCCGCCCCCGCCGGCCCCGCCGTCCTATGAGCAGCGTCCCCCGGCCGGTTACGGCCAGCCGCCCGCCTCTCCTCCCCCGGGCTACCCCGATCAGGCCTACCGGCAGCAGCCGCCCGCCGGCTACCCGCAGCCGCCTGCCTCTCCTCCGCCGGGCTACGGCGAATACGACTACGGCCGCCCGCCGGCGCCGCCGCGCCCGGATGAGGGCTACGGACGGCCCCCGGCACCGTCCTACGAACAGCCGTCCTACCCCGATCAGGGTGGCTACCCGGACCAGGGTGGCTACGGTCGTGCCGATTACGGCCGCCAGGACTACGCCGCACCGGCCGCGCCCGCCGCCCCGCAGGCGCCCGACTACGGCCGCTACGAGCAGCCGGCCGCCCCGGGCTACCCCGACGGCGGTTACGGCGAGCCCGAGGCCTACAGCTACGGGCAGGGTTACGGCCAGGGCGCCCAGAGCGGTCAGGACTACGGCCAGGGTTATGCCGCCGAGCAGGCCGCTCCGGCCGGTGGTGCCTACGGCGGGTACGCCGGCGCCGCGACGGTGACGCTGCAGCTCGACGACGGCAGTGGCCGCACCTATCAGCTGCGCGAAGGTGCCAACGTCATCGGCCGCGGCCAGGACGCCCAGTTCCGGTTGCCGGACACCGGCGTGTCGCGCCGGCACCTGGAGATCCGCTGGGACGGCCAGGTCGCGCTGCTGTCGGACCTGAACTCCACCAACGGCACCACGGTGAACAACGCCCCGGTGCAGGAGTGGCAGCTCGCCGACGGTGACGTGATCCGGCTGGGCCACTCCGAGATCATCGTCCGCGTCCACTGAACGCCCTGAGCTGGGGAGAGGCGCACCGCTTCGCCCTCGCCCCGGCAAGCGCCCCGGTATCGTGACGGTGCCGAAGGTCGACAGGTGTGGGGGGAAGGACGTCGGATGCAGGGGCTAGTTCTGCAGCTGACGAGGGTCGGTTTCCTGCTGTTGCTGTGGCTGTTCATCTGGTCGGTGCTACGCATCCTGCGTACCGATATCTATGCCCCGACGGGGGCCGTGATGGTGCGGCGCGGGCTGGCTCTGCGGGGCTCGCTGCTGCCCAACCGGGAACGGCGCCACATCGCCAAGCACATGATCGTCACCGAGGGTGCCCTCGCGGGGACCCGCATCACCCTGAGCAGCCAGCCGGTACTGATCGGCCGGGCCGACGACTCGACGCTGGTGCTCACCGACGATTACGCGTCGACACGGCACGCCAGGCTGTCCCCACGGGGCTCGGAATGGTATGTCGAGGACCTAGGATCGACCAACGGTACATACCTTGACAGGGCGAAGGTGACGACGGCGGTAAGGGTTCCGATGGGAACGCCGGTACGAATCGGCAAGACGGTAATCGAGTTGCGGCCATGACCTTGGTATTGCGTTATGCAGCGCGCAGCGACCGCGGACTCGTCCGCGCCAACAACGAAGACTCGGTGTACGCCGGTGCACGCCTGCTGGCGCTCGCCGACGGCATGGGCGGTCACGCCGCGGGCGAGGTCGCCTCACAGCTGGTGATCGCGGCGCTGGCTCATCTCGACGACGACGAGCCCGGCGGCGATCTGCTCAAGAAGCTGAACGACGCGGTGCACGAAGGCAACTCGGCCATCGCCGCACACGTCGAGGCCGACCCAGAACTGGAGGGCATGGGCACCACGCTCACCGCCATCCTGTTCGCGGGCGGCCGGCTGGGCCTGGTGCACATCGGCGACTCGCGCGGCTATCTGATGCGCGACGGCGAGCTGAACCAGATCACCAAGGACGACACCTTCGTCCAGACACTGGTGGACGAGGGCCGCATCACCGCAGAGGAGGCGCACAGCCACCCGCAGCGGTCACTCATCATGCGAGCCCTCACCGGCCACGAGGTCGAGCCCACGCTGATCGTGCGGGAGGCCCGCGTCGGGGACCGGTACCTGCTCTGTTCGGACGGTCTGTCCGACCCGGTCAGCCACGACACCATCCAAGAGGCCCTGCAGATACCCGACGTGGTGGACAGCGCGGACCGACTCATCGAGTTGGCCCTGCGCGGCGGCGGACCCGACAACGTGACCGTGGTGGTGGCCGACGTGGTCGACTACGACTACGGCCAAACCCAGCCGATCCTGGCCGGCGCGGTCTCCGGGGAAGACGACAACACCGCTCCCCCGAACACCGCAGCGGGACGGGCATCGGCGTTCAACCCACGCAGGACCGCTCCGAAACGGGTCGTCACCCCTCCGGAGGAACTCCCAAAAGCGCACCGCTCCAAGCGGCGTCTGGTGATCGCGGGAGTCGTGGTGTTGTTGGTCGTGTTGGCCGGCTTGGCGGTCGCACGGGAGATCATCCGCAACAACTATTACGTCGGTGAGCAGGACCGCACCGTCTCCATCATGCGCGGCGTACAGGGCTCGTTCCTGGGCCTGGCGCTGCAGGAACCGTTCCTGGTCGGATGCCTCAATGCGCGAAATGAGTTGTCGCTGATCAGTTTCGGACAGTCCAAGACCAATCTGGACTGTGAGCTGCTGGGCGTCGACGACATCCGGGAGTCCGAGCGCGCCCAGGTCGCCGCGGGGCTGCCCGCGGGCACCCTCGACGACGCGATCAGTCAGATCAACGAACTCGCGCACAGTTCGGTGCTGCCCATCTGCGCCCCGCCGGCCACGACGCCCAAGCCCACCCCGAAGCCGAGTCCCGCTCCCAGCCCGGCCCCGGCGACCCCGCCGGCCCCCGCACCCGCGACCTCCGGAGCGCCGGCGCCCACCACCAGCAGCACCGCGGCGCCGGCACCCACACCGACCACCACCGGTTCCCTGCCGCCCGCTCCGGCACCTACACCTGCACCTGCACCCACCACCACTCAGGCACCGACCGTCACGGCACTCCCCCCCTCACCGCCGGAGCCGGGCACCACGTGCCGGACGGCGTCATGACCACAGCTCCCCAGTCACCCGTCGCCGTCACGCCGCCGCTGCCCAACCGGCGCAACGCCGAACTGGGACTGCTGGGCTTCGCCGCGGTGATCACCACCGTGGCCCTGCTCATCGTGGAGGCCAACCAGGAGCAGGGCCTGAGCTGGGATCTGCTGCAGTACACCGTGGCCTACCTGGCCCTGTTCGCCGGCGCGCATTTGGCCGTGCGGCGTTTCGCCCCCTATGCCGATCCGCTGCTGCTACCGGTGGTGGCACTGCTGAATGGCTTGGGGCTGATCATGATTCACCGCCTCGACCTGGCCGCCGCGCCCATGAACCCGGACAGCCCGACGGCCAACCAGCAGATGCTGTGGACGCTGGTGGGTGTCATCGCCTTCTCAGCGATCGTCATCGCGGTGCCCGACCACCGGGTGCTGGCCCGCTACGGCTACCTGTGCGGGCTGACCGGCCTTGTGCTGCTTCTGATTCCGGCGCTGCTGCCGTCGAAGTACTCCGAGCAGAACGGCGCCAAGATCTGGATCCAGTTCCCCGGCTTCTCCATCCAGCCCGCGGAGTTCTCCAAGATCCTGCTGCTGATCTTCTTCTCCGCCGTGCTGGTCGACAAGCGCGAACTGTTCGTCAGCGCCGGAAAGCACGTCCTGGGCATGGATCTGCCCCGCCCCCGCGACCTGGCGCCGCTGCTGGTGGCCTGGGCGGCGTCGGTCGGGGTGATGGTCTTCGAGAAGGACCTGGGCACCTCCCTGCTGCTGTACACCTCCTTCCTGGTGCTCGTGTACGTGGCCACCGGCCGGCTGACCTGGGTGCTCATCGGACTGGCCCTGTTCGCCGTGGGAAGCGTTGTGGCATACCAACTTTTCGGCCACGTCCGGGTCCGGGTGCAGAACTGGATCGACCCGTTCGCCGATCCGGACGGCGCCGGCTTCCAGATGGTGCAGTCGCTGTTCAGTTTCGCCACCGGCGGCATCTTCGGGACCGGGCTGGGTAACGGCCAGCCGGGCACCGTCCCCGCTGCCTCAACGGATTTCATCATCGCGGCCATCGGTGAGGAACTCGGACTGGTCGGCCTGGCCGGCGTGCTGATGCTCTACACCATCGTCATCATCCGCGGACTGCGCACCGCGATCGCCGTCCGCGACAGCTTCGGCAAGCTGCTGGCCGCCGGGCTCGCCTCGGCCCTGGGTATCCAGCTGTTCATCGTCGTCGGCGGGGTGACCAAGCTGATCCCGTTGACCGGGCTCACCACACCCTGGATGTCTTACGGCGGTTCATCTTTGGTGGCCAACTACATCCTGCTGGCGATCCTGATGCGGATCTCGCATGCGGCCCGGCGGCCGATCACGGCCAGCCGCGGCCCCAACCCGACGCCGATCGCCTCCGCCAGCACGGAGGTGATCGCGAAAGCATGAACACCGCCCTGCGCCGTCTCTCCGTCAGCATCATGGTGCTGATCGTGCTGCTGCTCGGCAACGCCACCTTCACCCAGGTGTTCGCCGCCGACGGCTACCGCGCCGACCCGCGCAACCAGCGCGTGCTGCTCGACGAGTACTCCCGCCAGCGTGGCCAGATCTCCGCGGGCGGACAGCTGCTGGCCTACTCGGTGTCCACCAACGGCCGGTTCCGGTTCCTGCGGGTGTACCCCAACCCGTTCACCTACGCGCCGGTCACCGGCTTCTACTCGCTGCAGTACTCCAGCAGCGGCCTCGAACGCGCCGAGGACACCATCCTCAACGGCTCCGACGAGCGGCTGTTCGGCCGGCGTCTCGCCGACTTCTTCACCGGCCGCGACCCGCGCGGCGGCAACGTGTCTACCACGATCAACCCACAGGTGCAGCAGGCCGCCTGGGACGCCATGGAGCGTGGCTGCGACGGCCCCTGCAAGGGGTCCGTGGTGGCGCTGGAGCCCACCACCGGCAAGATCCTGGCGATGGTGTCCGCACCGTCCTACGATCCCAACGAGCTGGCCAGCCACGACGGCACCGAGCAGTCCGCAGCCTGGCAGCGGTTGCGCGACAACCCGGACACCCCCCTGGTCAACCGGGCCATCTCGGAGACCTATCCGCCGGGATCCACGTTCAAGGTGATCACCACCGCAGCGGCCCTGCAGGCCGGTTCCACCCCCAACACGGCGCTGACCTCCGCCGCCCGGATCCCGTTGCCGGACAGCACCGCGACGCTGGAGAACTACGGCGGATCGACCTGCGGCAACGGCCCGACGGCCACGCTGCGCGAGGCGTTCGCCCGATCCTGCAACACCGCCTTCGTCCAGCTGGGTCTCGACACCGGCGCGGACAAGCTACGGGCCGCCGCGCGGGCCTTCGGGCTGGACGAGGCGCCGTCACCGATCCCGCTGCAGGTGGCCAACTCGACCATCGGCCCGATTGACGACAGGGCCGCGCTGGGTATGTCCAGCATCGGACAGAAGGACGTCGCGGTGACACCGCTGCAGAACGCCATGGTGGCGGCCACCATCGCCAACGACGGCGTCACCATGACCCCGTATCTCGTCGACGGCCTCAAGGGCCCGGACCTTTCCAACATCGCCACCACCGCACCGCAAGAGCGCAGCCGAGCGGTGTCACCGCAGGTCGCGGCTACACTTACTGATCTGATGGTCGGCGCCGAGCAGGTGACGCAGCAGAAGGGAGCCATCGCCGGCGTGCAGATCGCATCGAAGACGGGCACCGCTGAACACGGAACCGATCCCCGCAACACCCCGCCGCATGCGTGGTACATCGCATTCGCCCCGGCACAGGCCCCCAAGGTGGCCGTCGCCGTCCTCGTGGAGAATGGGGGCGACCGATTGTCCGCCACCGGCGGTGCGGTGGCCGCCCCGATCGGGCGGGCCACCATCGCCGCTGCTCTGCGGGAGGCATCATGACGGCCCGGGTGGGTGTGACGCTGTCCGGCCGCTACCGGCTGCAGCGTCTGATCGCGACCGGCGGCATGGGCCAGGTGTGGGAGGGACTGGACACCAGGCTCGGCCGCCAGGTGGCCATCAAAGTGCTCAAGGCGGAGTTCTCCGAGGACTCCGAGTTCGTCGACCGGTTCCGCGGCGAGGCCCGCACCGTCGCGATGCTCAACCACCCCGGCATCGCCAGCGTCTACGACTACGGCGAGACCGAGATCGAGGCCGGCGAGGGCCGTACCGCGTACCTGGTGATGGAACTGGTCAACGGCGAGCCGCTGAACTCCGTCATCAAGCGCACCGGGCGCCTGTCGTTGCGGCACGCGCTGGACATGCTCGAGCAGACCGGCCGGGCGCTGCAGGTCGCCCACACCGCCGGGCTGGTACACCGCGACGTCAAACCCGGCAACATCCTGATCACCCCCACCGGGCAGGTGAAGCTGACCGACTTCGGCATCGCCAAGGCCGTCGACGCCGCCCCGGTCACCCAGACCGGCATGGTGATGGGCACCGCGCAGTACATCGCCCCCGAGCAGGCGCTGGGCCGCGACGCGACCGCCGCCAGCGACGTGTACTCCCTCGGTGTCGTTGGCTACGAATCACTTTCGGGCAAGCGGCCGTTCACCGGCGACGGCGCACTGACCGTGGCGATGAAGCACATCAAGGAGCAGCCGGCGCCGCTGCCCGCCGATCTGCCGCCCAATGTGCGCGAGCTGATCGAGATCACGCTGGCCAAGGAGCCCAACCACCGGTACCGCTCGGGCGGCCCGTTCGCCGACGCGGTGGCCGCGGTGCGTGCCGGTCGCCGGCCCCCGCGCCCCAACCACGCACCCACCATCGGCCGGGCCACCCCCGCCGCGATTCCGTCGACCACCCAGGTCCGGGCCGCCGCGGCAGCCGAATACCGGCCCCCGCCGACGGCGGCACGGCCCCGGCCTGCCACGGGCAGCCACCGCACCCCGCCGCCGCGGCGCACCTTCTCGCCCGGTCAGCGGGCGCTGCTGTGGGCCGCGGGCGTGCTCGGCGCGCTGGCCATCATCATCGCGGTGCTGATCGTGCTGAACGCACAGGACAAGAAGGACCGTCCGGTGCAGCAGGAGACGTCCACGAGCACCACCGTCATCGGCGTGCCCCCCTCCGGTGCACCTCCCAGTGAGACCCCGTGACCACGCCACAGCACCTTTCGGACCGCTACGAGCTGGGGGAGATCCTCGGGTTCGGCGGGATGTCCGAGGTTCACATCGCCCGGGACGTCCGGTTGCACCGGGATGTGGCGGTGAAGGTGCTGCGTGCCGACCTGGCCCGCGACCCCAGTTTCTATCTGCGTTTCCGTCGTGAGGCACAGAATGCCGCGGCGCTGAACCACCCCGCGATCGTCGCCGTCTACGACACCGGCGAGGCCGAGACGCCCACCGGGCCGCTGCCCTACATCGTCATGGAGTACGTCGACGGCGTGACGCTGCGCGACATCGTGCACACCGACGGGCCGATCGAGCCCAAGCGTGCGCTCGAGATCATCGCCGACGCCTGCCAGGCCCTGAACTTCAGCCATCAGCACGGCATCATCCACCGCGACGTCAAGCCCGCGAACATCATGATCAGCAACAGCGGCGCGGTGAAGGTGATGGACTTCGGCATCGCCCGCGCGCTGGCCGACACCGGCAACAGTGTCACCCAGACCGCCGCGGTGATCGGCACGGCGCAGTACCTGTCTCCCGAGCAGGCCCGCGGCGAACCGGTCGACGCCCGCTCCGACGTGTACTCGCTGGGCTGCGTGCTGTACGAAATCCTCACGGGGGAGCCACCTTTCGTCGGCGACTCGCCGGTGGCGGTGGCCTACCAGCATGTCCGTGAGGACGCCGATCCGCCGTCCAAGCGCAACCCCGCGATCTCCCCGGAACTCGACGCCGTGGTGCTCAAGGCGCTGACCAAGAACCCGGAGAACCGCTACCAGACGGCCGCGGAGATGCGCACCGACCTGATCCGGGTGCACAGCGGCGAAGCTCCCGAGGCACCCAAGTTGCTCACCGACGCCGAGCGCACGAACTTCCTGACCGTCAGCCAGCCACATGCCCGCGCGCTGCCGACCGAACACATTCCGGCGGCCGGTGGGTACAACCAGTCCTCCGGTGGGGGATCGGTGGGACGGTGGCTTATCGCGGTCGCGGTGCTGGCGGTGCTCACCGTGGTCGTCACCATCGCGATCAACGCGATCGGTGGCAAGCCCCGCGATGTGCAGATTCCCGATGTCGCCGGCCAGGCCTCGGCCGATGCCATCGCGACCCTGCAGAACCGCGGGTTCAAGACGAACATCCAGCGCAACCCCGACTCGAAGGTGCCGCCGGACCACGTCATCGGCACCGACCCGAACGCCGCCACCTCCGTGAGCGCCGGCGACGAGATCACCATCAACGTCTCGACCGGGCCCGAACAGCGTGAGGTGCCCGACGTGTCCGGGCTGAGTTACGCCGACGCCGTGCGCAAGCTCACCGACTCCGGCTTCGGCAAGTTCAAACAGGCGCCGTCCTCCTCGGTGCCGGAGCTGAAGGACCGGGTGGTCAGCACGGTGCCGCCGGCCAACTCGACGTCGGCGATCACCAACGAGATCACCGTCGTCGTCGGTACCGGACCGCAGACCAAGGCCGTCCCCGATGTCACCAATCAGACCGCCGACGGGGCGACGAACAATCTCCGGATCCTCGGCTTCACCACGATCCTGACCGCGCCGCTGTCCAGCCCGCGCCCGGCTGGGGAGGTGGTGGCCACCGACCCGATCGCGGGCACCGTGGTGCCGCTCGATGCGCCGGTGACCCTGAAGGTCTCGCTGGGCAATCAGTTCCTGATGCCGAACCTGGCGGGCCAGTTCTGGGTGGACGCCGAGCCGAATCTGCGGGCGCTGGGGTGGACGGGTGTGCTGATCAAGGGCGCCAACGTCGACAACAGCGGCCAGCGGTCCAACGCGGTGGTGACGCAGAGCCCGGCACCGGGCAGCGGCCTCGGTTACGGCGACTCGATCACGCTCAACTTCGCGTCGTAGCCGCCTGGACCGTATCCGCGACTTCCTGCTCGAGCTTGCGCACCAGGCTCTCGTCGGGCGCTTCGCCGCAGAAGCCCAGCCAGTTGGCGAGCATCCGGTGCCCGCCCTCGGTGAGGATCGACTCGGGGTGGAACTGCACCCCGTGGATCGGCAACTCGGTGTGCCGTACCGCCATGATGACGCCGGAGTCGGTGTGCCCCGTGGCCTCCAGGACGTCTGGCTTGGTCTCCGGCAGGATGGTCAGCGAGTGGTACCGGGTGGCCGTGAACGGATCCGGAAGTCCTTGCAGCACACCGACATCGGCGTGATGCACCAGGCTGGTCTTGCCGTGCAGCAGTTCGGGCGCACGATCCACCGTGCCGCCGAAGGCCACCCCGATGGCCTGGTGGCCCAGACACACCCCGAGTAGTGGTGTGCCGGTTGCCGCACTGGCGTGCACCAGCGGGATGGACGCGCCGGCCCGTTCCGGGGTGCCCGGGCCGGGGGAGAGCAGGATGCCGTCGAACTGCTCGGCGACGCTGCGGGGGTCGGCGAGGCGGTCATCGTCGTTGCGCCAGACCTGGGCCCGCACGCCGAGCTGGCCGAGATACTGGACCAGGTTGAACACGAAGCTGTCGTAGTTGTCGACGACCAGAACCTTCATGCGGTCAGGCTACTTGGGCATGCAAAAGGGTTAATACCCGAGCGGCCCGGCGGGCTTGGCGTACTTCATCCGCACGGGCGCGGTGTACCCGGCGAGTTCGACGGACCCGCGCGGGACCTCGGTGTAGGTGAGCCCGAACCGCACGGCGTATTGCTTGTAGAGCGCCACGTTGGGTGCCGCACCCAGCGCGGCCTGCATGGCGGGAACGTTGCCGATCGCCGAGATCACGTACGGCGGGCTGTAGGTGCGGCCGCCCAGCAGCAGGGTGTTGCCGACGCAGCGGGGTGACGACGTGCCGATGATGCGCTGGTCCTGCACCTGGATTCCTTCGGCACCCGCACTCCACAGCGCGTTGAGCACCGCGACGATGTCCTGCTGGTGCACGACCAGATCGTCGGGGGCGGCGTCGCGCGGGAAGCGGCCCTGCGCGTCGCGCTGCGCATCGTTGAGGGTGATGACCAGGCCGGGCCCGCGCTCGGGGTTCAAGCCGGCCTGTTCGGCGAGCTGGTCGGATCGGTGGGTGATGGCGCGTAATGCGGCGTCGGCGCCGGGGGAGCCGCCGTGATGGTTGTCGATCGCCGACACCATCTGGTCTCGCTGTGCGGTGAGCCGGTCCACCCCGCTCTGCGCCTCGCGGACCAGGTCGACCAGCCGGGGGGCGTCACTGCGGCGGATCTCGCTGCCGCCCGAGACCCCGTGCGTCGTGGCGAGCAAGAGCCCGGCGAGCAGACAGACCACCGGGACCCCGAACCGCCAGGCCGAACGTGGTCGCGCAGAATTCTCGGCCCGGGCCGGCGCTGCGTTAGGCTCGGGGTTCAAGTTTGGCCGCCGTCTTCCATCGTCTCCAAAGGTAACCATGCCCAAGTCCAAAGTTCGCAAGAAGAACGACTTCACCATCAACCCGGTGAGCCGGACCCCGGTCAAGGTGAAAGCCGGACCGTCGAGCGTGTGGTTCGTGGTGCTGTTCGTCGGCCTGATGCTGGTCGGTCTGCTCTGGCTGCTGGTGTTCCAGCTGGGAGCCACCGGGCTGAACGCTCCGACCTGGCTGAATTGGATGGCCGATCTCGGCCCGTGGAACTACGCGATCGCCTTTGCCTTCATGATCACAGGGTTGTTGCTCACGATGCGGTGGCGCTGAGACTCGCCCGCGCCGGAATGAATTCATTTTGGCTTCGGAGTGTTACCCATCTCGCAACCGCGTCGTCATCCAATCACAACGTTGTTATTCATCCCCATTGGGGATAGCGCCTGTGGATAACTGCAAAGCCCACGGTGAGACCGGGTATTGAGACCATGCAGCAAACAAGTTGGGGCCCCAAGCCCGTCGGTGTCGCCGGAATCGGTTTTGCCGGATTGGTCATGGCAGTCGGCGTTGTGACCATGGTCACAGACGGTCCGGGGCGTGTTCTGGGCGGCGTTGCCGCGCTGGGTTTGCTGATGTTTGCAACTATGTCCTGGGTCACACGGCCGAAGCTGGCAATCTCCGGTGAGGGCGTCGTGGTCCGCGGTTGGTGGCGGACCCGGGTGTTGCGGCGCGAGGACATCGCGCTCATCCGGATCACCGAGTTCCGCCGACTGGCCCGCAAGGTGCGCCTCCTCGAGGTCGACACCGCCGACGATCGGCTCTACGTGTTCACCCGCTGGGATCTGGGCACCAACCCGCTCGACGTGCTCGACGCACTGACCGACGCCGGGTACGCGGGCCCGTAACGCAGCTCAGCGCATGCCCGCGGTGGCGGGCATGCGCTGAGGAAGAAAGCTGCGTGCGGTTAGGAAACGGTGATCGACTCGATGACGACGGCCTCGTTCGGGCGGTCGCTGCGGTCCACGGCCGTCGTGGCGATGGCGTCGACGACCTTCTGCGACTCCTCGTCGACGACCTCACCGAAGATGGTGTGCTTGCGGTTGAGGTGCGGGGTCTGACCCACGGTGATGAAGAACTGCGAGCCGTTGGTGCCGGGGCCCGCATTGGCCATGGCCAGCAGGTAGGGCTTGTCGAACTGCAGTTCCGGATGGAACTCGTCGGCGAACTTGTAACCCGGTCCGCCACGACCGGTGCCGGTCGGGTCGCCGCCCTGGATCATGAATCCGTCGATGACGCGGTGGAACACGGCGCCGTCGTAGAAGGGGCCGGAGGTGCCGCCGGAGGCGTTCTCGGTGCTGTAGTCCTTGGTGCCTTGCGCCAGGCCGACGAAGTTGGCGACCGTCTTGGGGGCGTGGTTACCGAACAGGGCAATCTTTACGTCGCCGCGGTTGGTGTGCAGCGTCGCGGTGGCTGTCTGAATGGGGCTCGTCACGAGTTGCAGTCTGCCACCCGCGCGTCCGCGCCATTTCAGGGCCCCGCCAAGACATCCCATACCGCACCGCCGCGGTTGGTGGCAGGCTGGACACGCGTTTCCCGCCCGCCTGCGAAAGAGGTGCCCATGAGTTCCAACACGGATGTCCGGCTGACGTCGGGACAACGACTCGCGCGTGGTCTGAAGTACACCGTCGTGGGTCCCGTCGACGTCACCCGCGGCGGCCTCGGGGTGGGCCTCACCTCGGCGCTGACGTCGGCCTCGTGGCTGGGACGCCAACTCCGTAGTGCCGAGGTGGTCGAGGAACCGCGCCGCCGCAAGCCGCTGCTCTGGATCGTCATCGGTGCGGTGGTGCTGGCCGGCGGCGCCGTCACCTTCTCGATCGTGCGCCGCTCGACCCGCCCCGATCCGTCGCCGCTGCCGCCGAGTGTCGAGGTGACGCCCAAGCCATAAGGGTCAGCCCGCCGTGCCGGCCAGCTTGGTCAAGGGGCTGGACGGCAGGCCGGTGATGGGCAATCCCTCCGTAGGAACAGACACGGTGGGAACAGACACGGTGGGGACGCCAAGACTCGGGACCGCCAGGCTGGGGGTGCCGAGGCTCGGAACGCCCAGGCTCGGGGTGCCGAGGCTGGGCAGCGCACCGGTGGGCAGCGCCGCCGACGCTGCGGTCAGCGTCTGAAGCGGGTCGGTGGCCGCGCCGGTCACGCTCTGCATCGGATTGATGGCCGACGCCGCGCCCGTCAGTGCGCCCGGCAAGTGCCCGTTGGCGATCGAGTTGATCCACGACGGGCACTGGTTCTGGATGACGGCGTTGGTGACACCGCCCGCGATCGCGCCACCGAGCGGGTTGCCGTTGGCCTTGTAGGAGCCACTGGCGAAGTTGGTGCCGGCCTGGGCGATCAAGGGGCAGAACATCTCACCCACTTGCGCGATCATCGTGCTGACCGGTCCGTTGTTGCCCACTCCCACGTCGTTGAGGACGGTGGTCACCGGGTCGGCCGCGGCGCGCGGCATGGACCACCACATCGCGGCGATCAGGATGGCCACCGCCACCACCACCGGGCGCAGCACCGTGGCGAGGACATCTCCGGTGCGCACCAGCGCGCGTCCGAAGTTCCGCCGCGTGGCCCAGTCCGGCAGTGTCTGGTGATACAGCGCAATCGTCATCTTGTTCCCCTTTGTTCCCCGATGGCATCGCGTGGATCGAGACGCGATGTCACTTCGGTAACGTTGGGCTACAAAGGTCACATTTTTAACACGGCGCGGTAACCGTTCGAACCCTATGCGTTTCGCAGCGTCGGGCCTTGGCGGGTTGGTGAGAGGATGCCCCGTTTCTTGAACGGGGAGTAAGAGATTCGGCCGTTACCTTAACGAAAATTGCGTGCGGAGCCCGGCCATGTCGCGGGCACCGATACACAAAGGCGGCCCCGGCGACGTGTGCCGGAACCGCCTGCAATCTGCGTGTCGAAGACTTGTGGAGCCTAGGAGATTCGAACTCCTGACATCTGCCTTGCAAAGGCAGCGCTCTACCAACTGAGCTAAGGCCCCTTACGGGTCGGCAGGGCTTTCACCGGTGTGCCACACCTCGGCGCCGTGTCGCGACCGCCACACGACTGCTGCGGCGAGAACCGCCGCAAGCACAACCACCAACCTCAAGGTTTAACCCTTCCGTGGGCCTAGGAGGACTCGAACCTCCGACCTCTTCGTTATCAGCGAAGCGCTCTAACCACCTGAGCTATAGGCCCGTAAATACCGCACTACGGCCGAGCGACGAGATTACCGTAACGGGCCCCGTCTACCCAAACCGCGGGGATCAGTCCCGATCGGCGAGCGTCACCTCGACCCCACCGACCAGGTCGGTGGTGAGGTTGTAGATGAACGCCCCGGCCGTCGCCATCGCGGTCAGCAACACGATGTTCACCAGGCCGATGAGCGCTGCGCCGCCGAAAATCGTTCCGCTGGAGACCAATTCGCCACCGGTGCCGCTGTTGCTGGTGAGCAGGTCGCCCACGTTGCTGTTCAGCTTGCTCCACACGCCCATGCCGCCGAGGACCAGATAGAGGAACGCCACGGCGATCATCCACACGAAGAAGAGTGCCGCAGACAACACCAGCGACACCTTCAGCGTGCTCCACGGGTCGACGCGCCGGATCTGCATGCTGGCCCGCACCGGGCCTTGCTTGCGGCTGGCCTGGACCCGGGTGGCCGGGGGAGTGGAGCGGGATTCGGCGGCACCGGTTCCCCGGTCGCTGCGCTCCGGCCCACCCGTCGCAGCGGGCGTCGCACCGGCCGGCCGGGCGGCCGGGCGCGGCGCCGGTCCGGACAGGTCGGGCAACTCGCTCGCGTAGTTCTCCGACCGGGTGGCCTCCGGGCGAGCGGGCTCCGGGCGCTCGGTGCGCGTCGGAATCACCTCGGTCTCCCGCTGCGGTGCCTGCGGAGTCTCCCGAGCCGGGGTGCTCCCGCCCGCGATGAACCGGTTCAGCCTGGCGTCCACCCCGGGGGAGTGCGAGCCCGGACGGGACCCCTCGGCCGGACGGGGCGGCTGCTCGGCCGGACGCGCGGCGCCGGCCCTGGCGGCCGGGCCCCGCTGCCACGGGGGCACCTCGCCTTCGGGTGTCGCACCCGGCGTCCCAGTCGCGCCGTTGGCGCCACCGGGAGCGTCGCTCGGCCGCGAGTGACCCGGTTCCTTCGGAGACGTCACCTCAGGTGCTCCTTAGCTCTTGTCGTTGCCGCGGTGGCAATCGACCGTCACGCTACGCATCGGTGGGCTCCTCGGTCGACCCGTCGGCGGCGCCGTCGATGGTCTCGTCGTCGTCCTCGGCCTCGTCCGCGCCCTCAGCATTGCGTGCAACGGCAATCAGTGTGTCGCCCTCACCGAGGTTCATCAAGCGCACGCCCTTGGTCTGGCGTCCGGCCTTGCGCACCTGGCGTGCGGCAGTCCGGATGACACCGCCGCCCGAAGTGATGGCGTACAGCTCGGTGTCGTCGTCGACGATCAGCGCGCCGACCAGGCTGCCGCGGCGCCGGTCGTACTGGATCGTCAAGATGCCCTTGCCGCCCCGGCCCTGAACCGTGTACTCCGCGATATCGGTGCGCTTGGCATACCCGCCGGCCGTCGCGACCAGCAGGTAGGTGTCCTCGCGGACGACGTTGAGGGACAGCAGCCGGTCGTCCTCGTTGAACCGCATGCCCTGCACGCCCGAGGTGGCCCGGCCCATCGGGCGCAGCGCGTCGTCGGTGGCGGAGAACCGGATGGACTGGCCGTTTGCCGACACCAGCAGCAGGTCGTCCTCGGCGGAGCACAGCACGGCGCCGACGAGTTCGTCGCCGTCACGCAGGTTCACCGCGACGATGCCGCCGGAACGGTTCGAGTCGAAGTCGACCAGCTTGGACTTCTTCACCAGACCGTTGCGGGTGGCGAGCACCAGGTACGGCGCATCTTCGTAACTCTGGATCTGGATGACCTGGGCGATGCGCTCCTCCGGCTGGAAGGCCAGCAGGTTGGCCACGTGCTGTCCGCGGGCCGTCCGGGACGCCTCGGGCAGGTCGTAGGCCTTGGCCCGGTACACGCGGCCCTGCGTGGTGAAGAACAGGATCCAGTCGTGGGTGGAGCAGACGAAGAAGTGGTTGACGATGTCGTCCTGCTTGAGGCCGGCACCCTGCACACCCTTGCCGCCGCGCTTCTGACTGCGGTACAGGTCGGTCTTGGTGCGCTTGGCGTAGCCCGTCTCGGTGATCGTGACCACCACGTCCTCGCGCTGGATCAGGTCCTCGTCGGTGACGTCACCGTCGGCCGCGATGATGCGGCTGCGGCGATCGTCGCCGTACTTGTCGGCGATCTCCTTGAGCTCGTCACGCACGATGGCGCGCTGGCGCTCCGGCTTGGCCAGGATGTCCTCGAGGTCGGCGATCTCGGCTTCGATCTTGGCCAGATCGTCGACGATGCGCTGGCGCTCGAGAGCGGCGAGGCGGCGCAGCTGCATGTCGAGGATGGCCTGGGCCTGGATCTCGTCGACATCGAGCAGCTCCATCAAACCGCTGCGGGCGATATCGGCGTTGGCCGACGCCCGGATCAGCGCTATGACCTCATCGAGGGCGTCGAGTGCCTTGACCAGACCACGCAGGATGTGGGCCCGCTCGTTGGCCTTGCGCAACCGGTACCGGGTGCGCCGGTTGATCACGTCGAGTTGGTGCTCGACGTAGTAACGGATCATCTGGTCGATGCGCAGCGTGCGCGGCACCCCGTCGACGATGGACAGCATGTTCGCGCCGAAGCTGGTCTGCAGCTGGGTGTGCTTGTAGAGGTTGTTCAGCACCACCTTCGCGACGGCATCTCGCTTGAGCTCCACCACGATTCGGATACCGACACGATCACTGCCCTGGTCCTCGACGTTGGCGATGCCCGTCATCCGGCCGTCGCGGACCTGGTCGGCGATCGAGGTGATGAAGTTGTCGTGGTTGACCTGATAGGGCAACTCGGTGATGACGATCGAGGTGCGACCGCGCGCATCCTCCTCGATCTCGACCACGCCGCGCATCCGGACCGAACCGCGGCCCGTGGTGTAGGCGTCGTTGATGCCCTGGGTGCCGACAATCAAACCGGCAGTGGGAAAGTCGGGGCCCTTGACCCGCTCGCAGACGGCGGCCAGCGTGGCCTCCTCGTCCGCTTCGTGGTTCTCCAGGCACCAGTAGACGGCCTCGGCCAACTCCCGCAGGTTGTGCGGCGGGATGTTGGTGGCCATGCCGACGGCGATACCGCCGGAGCCATTGGCCAGCAGGTTCGGGAACCGGCTCGGCAGAACCGTCGGCTCCTGCACCCGGCCGTCGTAGTTCGGGATGAAATCGACTGTTTCCTCGTCGATTTCGCGCAGCATCTCCATGGCCAGTGGGGTCAGCCTGGCTTCGGTGTACCTCATGGCGGCCGGCGGATCGTTGCCGGGCGAGCCGAAGTTGCCCTGTCCGTCCACCAGCGGGTAGCGCAACGACCACGGCTGGGCCATCCGGACCAGGGTGTCGTAGATCGACGAGTCGCCGTGCGGATGGTAGTTACCCATCGTCTCGGCAACGGAGCGTGCGGATTTCGCGTGACCGCGGTCCGGCCGGAAGCCCGAGTCGAACATGGCGTACAGCACGCGGCGGTGCACCGGCTTGAGACCGTCGCGGACCTCCGGGAGTGCGCGGCCGACGATGACGCTCATCGCGTAATCGATATAGCTGCGTTGCATCTCGTGCTGGATGTCGACAGGTTCGATGCGGTCGCCGGCTTCGTCGCCCGGCGGCAGCGTGGTGTCAGTCATGTAGTTCCTCTGTCTTAAACGTCAAGGAAGCGAACGTCTTTGGCATTACGGGTGATGAAGCTCCGGCGGGCTTCGACGTCTTCGCCCATCAGGATGGAGAACAGTTCGTCGGCCGCGGCGGCGTCATCGAGTGTGATCTGGCGGAGCACCCGGACCGACGGATCCATGGTGGTCTCCCACAACTCCTTGGCGTCCATCTCACCCAGACCTTTGTAGCGCTGGATGCCGTCCTCGGGGTTGATGCGCTTGCCCGCCGCGCGGCCGGTCTCGAGCAGGCCGTCCCGCTCGCGGTCGGAGTAGGCGAATTCCGGTTCTTGGCGTTGCCATTTCAGCTTGTACAGCGGCGGCTGCGCGAGGAACACGTGGCCGTGCTCGATCAGTGGCTTCATGAACCGGAACAGCAGGGTCAGCAGCAGCGTCGAGATGTGCTGACCGTCGACGTCGGCGTCGGCCATCAGCACGATCTTGTGATAGCGCAGCTTGGCCAGGTCGAATTCGTCGTGGATGCCGGTGCCCAACGCCGTGATGATGGCCTGGACTTCGGTGTTCTTGAGCACCCGGTCGATGCGGGCCTTCTCGACGTTGATGATCTTTCCGCGCAGCGGCAGGATCGCCTGGAACATCGAGTCGCGGCCACTCTTGGCCGAGCCGCCGGCCGAATCGCCCTCCACCACATACAGTTCGGACTTGCTCGGGTCGGTGGAGCGGCAGTCCGCCAGCTTGCCGGGCAGGCCGCCGATGTCGGTGGCACTCTTGCGGCGTACCAGCTCCCGGGCCTTACGCGCGGCCATCCGGGCCTGTGCAGATGAAACCGCCTTGTTCACAACGGTTTTGGCTTCGGCGGGGTTCGCATCGAACCAATGCTGAAGTTCCTCGTTGCAGATCTTCTGCACGAAGGACTTGACCTCGGTGTTGCCCAGCTTGGTCTTGGTCTGGCCTTCGAACTGCGGCTGGGCCACCTTCACCGAGATGACGGCCGCCAAACCCTCGCGGATGTCGTCACCGGTGAGGTTCGGGTCCTTGTCCTTGAGCAGCTTCTTGTCTTTGGCGTACTTGTTCACCACGGTGGTCAGCGCGCTGCGGAAACCCTCTTCGTGGGTACCGCCCTCGTGGGTGTTGATGGTGTTGGCGAAGGTGTGCACGGACTCCGAGTAGCCGGCGTTCCACTGCATGGCGATCTCGACCTCGTGGCCGGGGCCCTTGCCGTCGAAATCGATGACGCTGGGCTGGATCGCGGTCTTGGTGCGGTTGATGTGCTTGACGAAGTCGACCAGACCACCGGGGTAGTGGAAGGTCCGGTGTTTGACCCGGTGCGGGGCGGCCGCTTCGGCGGCCTTCTCCTCGGCCGATTTCGGCGCTTCCGCCGTGTCGGCGACCACTTCATCGACCACTTCGGTCGGGGAGACCCGCTCGTCGGTCAGTTCGATGGTCAGGCCCTTGTTGAGGAAGGCCATTTCCTGCAGGCGACGGGCGATCGTCTCGAAGTCGTAGGTGGTGGTCTCGAAGATGTCCGGGTCCGCCCAGAACCGGATCGTGGTTCCGCTCTTCTTCGTCTTCTCGCCCTGGCGCAGCGTGCCGGGGACCGATCGGTCGTAGGTCTGGAACCATTCGGACCCGTCCTTGCGGACATCTGCCTCGAGCCGGGTGGACAGGGCGTTGACGACCGAAACGCCGACGCCGTGCAGACCACCGGATACCTGGTAGGCACCCTCTTCGAACTTGCCGCCGGCGTGCAGCACGGTCATCACGACGTCGATGGTCGGAATTCCGGTGGAGTGCATCTCGACGGGGATGCCGCGGCCATCATCGGTGACCTGGACGCCGCCGTCCTCGAGGATGCGCACATCGACGACGGTGGCGAAGCCGGCCATGGCCTCGTCGACGGCGTTGTCCACCACCTCCCAGACCAGGTGGTGTAGGCCTCGTTCACCGGTCGAGCCGATATACATACCGGGACGTTTCCGAACGGCTTCGAGGCCCTCGAGCACCTTGATGGACTCGGCACCGTACTGATCTTGGGCAGCCACGTTGGACGCGTCTCCTTGGGGTTCGCGAGAGGCGGTATCGACTACCGCCTGCAGATCTCGACCGAGTCTACCGTTCGACCCCGACTGGACCGACTCTGCGGCGATGTTTTCGCCTACCTAATCGCGGCGCCTGTGGAATTTCGCGCTCCCAGGTGCGTCCGCACGCCTGAGAATGTCCTTTATGGGGTTCTGGCGGCTTACAGCGCGACCTATCCGTACGTATCGCGGGGGCCGCGACCGGAGATGTGGTAACGCCCTTTCTTCCAGGACGGGGCCTGTGGACCGAGGATCTTCACCGAGGTCACGACACCGTCGCCGACCGCCGCAGCGATCTTGGCCAGGATCTGGGACTGCATCATCCTCAGCTGCGTCGCCCAGGCGGTCGATTCGGCCGCCACCGTGAGGACGCCGTCGCGCAGACCGGTCGGGGTGGCGTGATCGGCGATGTCCGCTCCGACCACGACGGTCCACTGCCCGAGTACGGAGCCCTCGGCGACCTGCTTGGACCAGCCACGGGTCCGCGCCAGATCACGGGTCGCCGCTCCGAACGCCTGCGGGTCGCGGACATCGGGTCCCGGTCCCGACCAGGCTCGGCGTTTTCCGGCATTACCGGTGCGCTTGGCCGGCGAGGTGCGGCCCCGGCCGACATCCTTGCCCTGGTTGCGCGCGGCACCGCGGGCCTCCTCGAGCACTCGGCGCACCATATCTCTGGGATCCTCCGGTTCCGGAGTCTCCGGAGACTCAGACGTCTCGTTCACGACAGCACCTCCGATATCCGTCCCGTGTCATCGTCTCTCATTCCGACGTGGATGCGCTGCGCATCCCAGTTGCCGGGCAAGTCGTCCGGCACCGCCGCGGTGACCAACACCTGTTCTGCGGACGCCGCGACCTTCGCCAGCGCCTGGCGCCGCGCGCTGTCCAGTTCGGCGAACACGTCGTCGAGCAACAACACCGGGTCGGTGCCGTCGGTGCGCAGTAGTTCGTACGAGCCCAGCCGCAGCCCGAGCGCCATCGACCACGATTCACCGTGACTGGCAAAGCCTTTGGCGGGCTGATCACCGAGTCGCAGCTCGAGATCGTCGCGATGTGGGCCCACCAGACAGACACCGCGCTCCAGTTCGGCGCCGCGCCGCCGACCCAGTTCCTCGAGCAGCGCAACCTCATAGACGGCCGGGTCGACGGTGCCCGCCGCCGCTTCCGCCTCCACCGCGTCGGTGCCGCTGCGGTATCGGATGGACGCCGCCCGCGACGCCGGTGCCAGCAGCTGGTAGGCCTTCTCCACCTCGGGCGCCAGCTGGCTCACCAAGTCCACCCGCGCCGAAAGCAGTTGTGCCCCATGCGATGCCAGATGCCCATCCCAGACTTCGAGGGTCTCCAATGCTGCGGAGTCGCCGCGGTAGCGGGCCCCACTTGCCGACTTCAGCAGTGCGGTCCGCTGCCGCAGGACCTTGTCATAGTCGGCCCGCACTCCGCCGATTCGCGGCCGCCTGGTGGTCGCCACCTCGTCGAGGTAGCGGCGGCGCTCGCCGGGATCACCCCGCACCAGCGCCAGATCCTCCGGCGCGAACAACACCGCGCGCAGCACCCCGAGCACCTCCCGGGGGCTGCGCACCGGTGACCTGTTCAGCCGGGCCTTGTTCGCCCGGCCGTGGGTGATCTCGAGATCGACCGCGAGTTCGCGTCCCTCGTTGGCCACGATCGTCGAGATCACCGCGCGGTCGGCACCGGTGCGGATCAGTGGGGCGTCGGTAGCCACCCGGTGCGAGCCGAGGGTGGCCGTGTACCACAGTGCCTCAACAAGATTCGTCTTGCCGTAGCCATTCGGCGCCACGAACACCGTCTGGCCGGGACCCAGCTCGAGATCGGCCCGCGGCCACGAACGGAAATCCGTCAACACCAAGTGACGTACGTACAAATCGTCGTCCTGCGGATCAGCCCGACTCGGAAATCCGCTGCACCGCATGCCCACCGAACTGGTTTCGCAGCGCCGCAACGGCTTTCATCGTCGGTGAATCATCTTGGCGGGAAAGGAATCTCGCGAACAGGGATGCCGCGATTCCCGGCACCGGTACCCGCAGGCGGATTGCCTCTTCCACCGTCCACCGGCCTTCACCGGAGTCATCGGTGTAGCCGGTGATATTGGCCAGCGCCGGGTCTTCTTTGAGTGCCTTGGCCAGCAACTCCTGCAGCCACGAGCGCACCACGGTGCCGTTGCTCCACGCCTGGTACACCGCCGCCGGATTCTTCACCAGCGGTTCGGCAGCCAACAGTTCGTAACCCTCGGCGTACGCCGTCATCAGCGCGTACTCGACGCCGTTGTGCACCATTTTGGTGAAATGCCCGGCACCGACCGGACCGGCATGGACGAATCCGTCGGCGACATCTCCGGGCGGACGCAGGGTGTCGAAGATGGGCATCGCGCGGGCGATGTCCTCGTCGCTGCCGCCGACCATCAGGCCGTAACCTTCGGTCAGACCCCAGATGCCACCGGAGACGCCAGCGTCGATGAAGGAGATTCCTTTGTCCCCCAACAGCTTCGCGTGCGGCCCGTCCTCGGTGTAGCGCGAGTTTCCGCCGTCGATCACCAGGTCGCCGGGGCTCAGGTGCTCGGCCAACTCCACGATGGTCTGATGGGTGATGTCACCGGAGGGCACCATGACCCACACCGTTCGCGGTGCGGTGAGTGCGCCGGCCAGTGCCTCGAGCGTGGGAACGTCGGTGACTTCGGGCCGCGGGTCGTAACCGACGACTTCGTGGTCACCGCCACGCAGGCGTTCCCGCATGTTGAAGCCCATTTTTCCCAGACCGACCAAGCCGAGCTGCATATTGTCCCCTTTACGCGAGGTAGGACCGGTCAGCCAGGAAGACGTACCGGCATCAACAGATAGACGTAGTCGGTCTGTCCGGCCGGGAACGGTCCGGACGAACCGACAGTCTCATCATTCTCGCCTGCCGGCCGCAACACCGCGGGACGGCTCGGTGTCGTGAAACCAAACGTCACACGCTCGGAGTGCAACGAACTCAACCCATCGGTCAGATAACCCGGGTTGAAGGCGATGGTCAGCGGCTCACCGGCGAATTCCACCGGCAGGTCCTCTTCCGCCTTGCCGACGTCGTCGGCGCCTGCGGACAACCGGACCACATCCGAATCGAATTCCATCCGCACCTGGGCGCCACGGTCGGCGACCAGCGCCACACGCTTGATCGCCTCGGTCAGCTCTGCCACGCCGACCGTCGCCACGGCGGTGTGCTCGGTGGGCAACAACTGACGGAACTTCGGGAATTCGGCGTCCAGGAGGCGCGTCGTGGTCCGCTTGCCGTTGGAGCGGATACCCAACAGGCCTTCCTTGCCGACGGATGCGCCGGCACCGAGCGCGAGATGCACCTCGGTCCCCGCGGTGCCGGCCTTGGCGGCGTCGGCCAGTGTCTTGGCCGGCACCAGAACCGCGGCCTCGACCCCGGCGACCGCCGTCGACCATGTCAGTTCCCGCACGGCCAGCCGGAACCGGTCCGTCGCCGCCAAAACGACCTTCTCGCCGGAAATCTCGACGCGGATGCCGGTCAGCATCGGCAGCGTGTCATCCCGGCCGGCGGCCACGGCGACCTGGCCGATGGCCTCGCCGAACAGATCTGCCGACACCACACCGGTCTCGTCAGGCAAGGCCGGCAACGACGGATAGTCCTCGACGGCCATCGTCGGCAGCGAGAATCGCGCACTGCCGCAGGTCAGTGACACCCGGGTGCCTTCGACGCTGACATCGACGGGCTTGGCCGGCAATGAGCGCGTGATCTCGGAGAGCAACCGTCCGGAGACCAAAACGCTTCCCGGAGAAGCGATCTCGGCTGCGACACGAATCTCGGCCGACGTCTCGTAGTCGTATCCGGAGATGGTCAGGCCGTCATCGGATCCGGTGAGCAGCACGCCGGCCAGCACCGGGACGGTCGGGCGACTCGGCAGATTACGGGCAACCCAGGCAACAGCGTCGGCAAAATCTTCGCGTACCAGGCGGAACTTCAAATCGGTGAGACCAACATTCGTCGTCACCACGTCCATAACGTCCCTTCGATCTACCGCATCAACTAGCACAAGTACAGCGGATTCCCCGTGTTGCTCCGAGCCTAGTCGCGCAGTGAGCGGCGACCATGCCGGCTATCGAATCACCACCGTAGAGCGTTCGACGCGAAGTTGAAAGCGATTCACTCGCCAAGGCTCGGGGTCCTGGAGGGCCCCGGAGCGGAGCCTTGAATCCTCTGTCCCCAACAGCCTTCTTCTAAAGAAGGAACTAGGTAGATATACAAGCAACAGTAATAGGGGCTGTGCAGGTTGGGGATATCCCCGCGGTCGTGCTGGTGGGGAGGCTCGAGAGGCTGTGTGCAGGTTGTGGAATCAGAGGGCGAACACTGGGTGTGAATGTGGATAACTTCGGCCGTGTGGAGTGAACGACGGTTGACGGGCCGGTTGCGCGCAGTTTCTGCACAGCGGTATCCACACGGTTGTGTGTGACGAGAGTGGCGACAGGGTCACAAGTTTTTTCCGAAATTTGTGTGATTTCGGGGGATGACGAAGGGGTCCACATACGAAAAAACCTCGACCGCGGCGCCTGAGCGCACGGTCGAGGTGGGAGTAGAACGGGGACTCAGCCCTTGGATCGCTGACGGATCCGGGTGGTGAGTTCCTTGACGTGGTCGAAGATTTCGCGTCGTTCGGCCATCCCGTCGCGAATCTTGCGCTCCGCGTACATCACGGTGGTGTGGTCGCGGCCGAACGCTTCACCGATCTTCGGCAACGACAGATCGGTGAGCTCACGGCAGAGGTACATGGCGATCTGACGGGCCTGGGCCAGCGCACGGGTCTTCCCGGGCCCCCGGAGCTCCTCCAGGGAGGTCTCGAAGTACTCGGCGGTGGCCGCCATGATGGTCGCGGTGCTGATCTGCACCGTGCTCGCGTCGGCGATCAGGTCGCGCAGCACGATTTCCGCCAGGGCCTTGTCGATCGTGGT
Source organism: Mycobacterium sp. P2_H7 (assembly GCF_056403275.1). NCBI lineage: Bacteria > Bacillati > Actinomycetota > Actinomycetes > Mycobacteriales > Mycobacteriaceae > Mycobacterium > Mycobacterium sp. P2_H7. Next base: position 126,247 of record NZ_JBFUFU010000003.1, read on the forward strand.
GTTGCTCAACGAGGCGAAGGCGGTGACCCGGATCAGGGCGCCCTCGAGCTCGCGGATGTTGCGTTCGATGCGGCTGGCGATCAACTCCAACACATCCGGGGGCACATCGAGGCGGTCCATTTGCGCCTTCTTGCGCAGGATCGCGATGCGGGTCTCGAGTTCGGGCGGCTGCACGTCGGTGATCAGACCCCACTCGAAGCGGGTCCGCAGCCGGTCCTCGAGGGTGGCCAGCTTCTTGGGCGGCCGGTCCGAGGAGATGACGATCTGCTTGTTGGCGTTGTGCAGGGTGTTGAAAGTGTGGAAGAACTCTTCCTGGATACCTTCCTTGCCCTCGATGAACTGGATGTCGTCGACCAGCAGCACGTCGATGTCGCGGTAGCTGCGTTTGAACGACGCCTTGCGGTCGTCGCGCAGGGAGTTGATGAAGTCGTTGGTGAATTCCTCGGTGGATACGTACTTGACCCGCATCCCGGGGAACAGCTTCTGCGCGTAGTTGCCGGCGGCATGCAGCAGGTGGGTCTTGCCCAGACCGGATTCACCCCAGATGAAGAGTGGGTTGTAGGCGCGTGCCGGAGCTTCGGCGATGGCCAGCGTCGCGGCGTGGGCGAAGCGGTTGGAGGCGCCGATGACGAACGTCTCGAAGGTGTAGCGCCGGTTGAGGCTGACATCGTCGGGTTCGGGATTGGCGGGTTGGGACCGGTTGAAGAAGGTCGGCCAACTCTGTTCGGCGCTGGTGCGCGCCTCGAGGTCGTCGTCGACCTCTTCGGCCTCGGTGGGGACGGGGGAGTCGACGGGTGCGGTCTCGGCCTCGGGATCCGGGGTGGAGATGCGGACGGCGAGTTCGACGCGTTGGCCGAGCTGACGGCTCAGCGACGCGACGATCGGTTCACGTAGATGCCGCTCGATCTCGTTCTGGACGAACGGGGTCGGCACGGACAACAGCGCAAAGCCCTCGGTGATGACGAGTGGTTGCACCATGCGCAGCCAGGCCCGCTGCTGAGCGGTCAGCTGTGACGTGAGTTCGGCGACGACGTTGTTCCAGATCGTGCCGAAGGAAGCATCGGGGTCCGCGGCCAACGACGCTTACCCCCCTTGCGGCTGGCCTGGGCTGTGCCCAGGAGCGACGACGACGAAACTGTCCACATAGTTATCCACAGGCTGTGGAGAGTGGTCAGCCGTGTTCGTCGCGCTTTATCTGTCGGCTTGTTCGTGGGCGGGGAGAACGTGTGTCGGAGCTCGTCACGTGCGCTGTCGCGTGTGGGCTCTCGGCCGGCGGTTGTCCTCGCTCTGGTGTCCGGCGCCGCTCCGGTGTCGAAACGGCATTGCCAGAAGCTAACAGTTTTCTCTCCGAGTGCCAACCGTTCTGCAACATTGCCGAGAGGTACCTGGCCGGCCCCGTAAAGTTGGTGACGCGTGTGACTTTTGTGATTTCACAGGGGATTTCCGGTGAGCATTCACCGGGGCGGGGGAGCAGAGGCCGACGGTGCAGAGCGCAGGTTTGACCCAGGCAAATCTCGTCAGTACCCTCGAGCAGTCGCCCGTACGTGGTGATACGGCTGCGACCCGGGTATCCGGGGACCGCGCCGGTTAGTACATGAGATCGACGAGCTTACCAACGGTGGTCGTGATCGCATCGCTACGAAACACTCGTGGCGGTGAGGTTGCGGTCCCATATGTAACAAGGAGAGACAGCCGTGGCCAAGGGCAAGCGGACTTTTCAGCCGAACAACCGGCGCCGGGCCCGTGTGCACGGTTTCCGTCTGCGCATGCGGACGCGTGCCGGACGCGCGATCGTGTCCGCTCGGCGCGGCAAGGGTCGCCGTTCTCTGACTGCCTGATTCGATCAGGACTCAGGGCGGTGCTTCCGGCCCGAAACCGGATGACACGGTCTATTGATTTCGGTGTCACGGTTCGTCAAGGAGTAAGGGCTGTTCAGCCCGATCTTGTCGTGCATGCGTTGCGCGGCGAGGCGGGCGGGCTTGTCGACTCGCCAGACGGTCCGAAGATCGGCCTGGTGGTGTCGAAATCGGTTGGCAATGCGGTGCAGCGGCATCAGGTGTCGCGCCGGCTTCGCCATGTGGCCCGGGCCGTCCTCACCGATCTGGATACCTCGGACCTGGTGGTCATTCGCGCGTTACCCGGTAGCCGGGACGCGATATCGGCGCGGCTCGAATCGGAGTTACGCGCCGCCCTCAAGCACACCCGGAGCACGGCCGGAGCGCGGCGGTGAGGGGACGGGCAGCTCGAAGCGTCATCGTCGTCATCCAGCTGTACAGGACGATGGTGTCACCGCTTCGGTTGCCCACCTGCCGCTTCACCCCGACCTGTAGCGAGTATGCCGTCGATGCCCTGACCGAATGGGGCCTGATCCGCGGCGGATGGTTGGCCGTGGTGCGGTTGGCCAAATGTGGGCCATGGCATCGCGGCGGATGGGATCCGATACCCGAGCGGTGTGAGCACGCCGCCGGGTCAACCTCAGCGGAGATCGTCAGGAGCGATTCACTTGTTTAACTGGTTCAGCCTGGACATCATTTATTACCCGGTGTCGGCGATCATGTGGGTCTGGTACAAGCTCTTCGCTTTGGTGCTGGGCCCGTCCAACTTCTTTGCCTGGGCGCTGGCGGTGATGTTCCTGGTCTTCTCGCTGCGCGCGATCCTCTACAAGCCGTTCGTCCGGCAGATTCGCACCACGCGCCAGATGCAGGAACTGCAGCCCCAGATCAAGGCGCTGCAGAAGAAGTACGGCAAGGACCGCCAGAAGATGGCGCTGGAGATGCAGAAGCTCCAGAAGGAACACGGGTTCAACCCCATCCTCGGCTGTCTGCCGATGCTGGCGCAGATCCCGGTGTTCCTCGGCCTGTTTCACGTGCTGCGGTCGTTCAACCGGACGCAGGGTGGTTTCGGGCAGATTCACCTGACGGTGGAGCAGAACCGGGCCACGGGCAATTACGTCTTCAGCCCCGCCGACGTCGCGCACTTCCTGGATGCCAACCTGTTCGGTGCACCGCTGGGCGCGACCATGATCCAGACCACCGGTATCGACGCGTTCACCGAATTCAACCGGGCCGCCGTCATCGCCGTGGGCCTGCCCATCATGGTCCTCGCCGGCATCGCGACCTACTTCAACAGCCGGGCGTCGGTCGCCCGGCAGAGTCCGGAAGCCGCGGCCAGCCCGCAGACCGCGATGATGAACAAGCTCGCCCTCTACGTCTTCCCGTTGGGCGTCGTGGTCGGTGGCCCGTTCCTGCCGCTGGCGATCATCTTGTACTGGTTCGCCAACAACATCTGGACCTTCGGTCAGCAGCACTATGTGTTCGGCAAGATCGAGCAAGAGGAAGAAGCCAAGAAGCAGGAGGCCATCGCGCGCCGGGCTGCCAATGCTCCGTCCCCGGGCGCGAAGCCCAATCGAGCCAAGAGACCGGCCAAAGAGCTCACCGAATCCGAGGGTGTCGAGGATTCGGTTGTGCCGGACTCAGTGGAGGATTCCCCGTCCAAGATCGAGGACAAGGGTTCGGGTGGCACCGGCGGCACGGCGAGCAAGACGCCCCGCCCGGGTGCCCGCCCGAATCGAAAACCGAAACGCTAGTCGCTTGACACGCTGGGACGAGCGCAGCGACGGATAAGAGACCAAGCCGGCGGCTAGGTGACCGGGGTGAACATCCCCGGAAGCGGGCCCGGCAGATTAAGGAGAGAAGACATGACTGACGCCGAGACCACCGAGCGCACCGAAGAAGAGGTCGTCGAGACGGAAGCGGCTGCCCCGGAGGCAAGCGACGGCCCGGAAGATCTCGAAGACCGTCTCGTCGCCGAGGGTGAGATCGCGGGCGACTACCTGGAGGAGCTGTTGGACCTCCTGGACTTCGACGGCGATATCGATCTGGACGTCGAGGGCGACCGCGCCATCGTGAGCATCGATGGTGGTGGTGACCTGAACAAGTTGGTCGGCCGCAAGGGCGAGGTGCTCGATGCCCTGCAGGAGTTGACCCGGTTGGCCGTGCACCAGAAGACCGGTGAGCGCAGCCGCCTGATGCTGGACATCGCACGCTGGCGTCGTGGCCGCCGCGACGAGTTGGCGGCACTGGGCGACAAGATCGCCCGCCGCGTGGTTGCCTCGGGTGAGCGCGAGGAGCTCTCGCCCATGACACCATTCGAGCGCAAGATCGTGCACGACGCCGTCGCGGCGGTGGACGGTGTGCGCAGCGAGAGTGAAGGCGCTGAGCCTGCGCGCCGCGTCGTCGTGCTACCGGCCTGAATTACAGACATGTAGTTCTCGCCCACAAAAATCAAGGCCGTCGGCCTGGGTCATCCGGAGGATGTTTCACGTGAAACATGGCGAACTGAGTCCGGCTCCCCAGTCGGCGGCCTTGTGTTTTGGCGAGCGCGCCGAACTGGCCCGGTCGTATGGCGAGATACTCGCCGGCGCGGGGATCGAGTGGGGACTCCTCGGTCCGTCCGAGTTGGAGAAGTTGTGGGACCGCCACCTGCTCAACAGCGGGGCGGTGGCGGAGCTACTGCACCCGGGGGAGCGCGTTGCGGACATCGGCAGTGGCGCGGGTCTGCCCGGTATACCGTTGGCGATAGCGCGCCCGGATGTTCGGGTGGTCCTGATCGAACCCCTGCTGCGGCGCAGCGAGTTCCTCCGCGAGGTCGTCGACGAGCTTGGTCTGGATGTGACAGTGGTCCGGGGCCGGGCCGAGGATCCAAGCGTTCGGGACGAGGTGGGGGAGTTGGACACGGTGACGTCGCGAGCGGTCGCGTCATTGGACAAGTTGGCTCGATGGAGCCTGCCGCTGCTGCGGGTCGGCGGGCGGATGCTGGCCCTCAAGGGTGAACGAGCCGAGCAAGAGATCGTGGACCATGAGCGCGCATTGCGTTCGCTTGGTGCCACCGACGTAAGGGTGGTGAGATGTGGCGTGGACTATTTGAATCCACCCGTCACCGTGGTCGCGGCAACGCGAGCCCCACGGGCGGATCGATCGACGCGATCCAACAGGAGGAAGCGATGACCGCGGGACCGGCCAAGCGACCCGACGGTCGTCCCGATGTTTCACGTGAAACATGGACACCAGACGGCGCCGGCACATGGAGCGGCGACCCGGGTGCGGACACCCCGATCGCGGCGGAGGCCGAGCGGGCCACCCGGCTGCTGCACAACCGCGAGGCGGGACTTCCGAAGCCGTCACGCCAGCGGGTGTTCACCATCGCCAACCAGAAGGGTGGGGTCGGTAAGACGACCACGGCGGTGAACATCGCGGCGGCCCTGGCTCGCCAGGGATTGCAGACCCTGGTGATCGATCTCGACCCGCAGGGCAACGCCAGCACCGCCCTGGGCATCGAGCACCGCCAAGGCACGCCGTCGTCCTACGAGGTGCTGATCGGCGAGATCCCCCTGCACGAGGCACTACAACGCAGCCCGCACAACGAGCGGCTGTTCTGCGTCCCCGCGACGATCGACCTGGCCGGCGCGGAGATCGAACTCGTCAGCATGGTGGCGCGCGAGGGCCGGCTCCGGACGGCGCTCTCCGAACTCAAACAGCACAGCTTCGACTACGTCTTCATCGACTGCCCGCCGTCGCTCGGCCTGTTGACGATCAATGCGCTCGTGGCGGCACCCGAGGTGCTGATCCCCATCCAGTGCGAGTACTACGCCCTGGAGGGCGTGGGGCAGTTGCTTCGCAATATCGAGATGGTGAAGTCGCATCTCAATCCGGACCTCGAAGTCACCACGGTGATCCTCACCATGTACGACGGACGGACCCGATTGGCCGACCAGGTGGCCGACGACGTGCGCACCCACTTCGGCGAGAAGGTGCTCAAGACGGTGATTCCCCGCAGTGTGAAGGTGTCCGAGGCGCCTGGCTACGGCATGACGATCCTCGATTACGACCCGGGATCACGGGGCGCCATGAGCTATATGGATGCCAGCCGGGAGATCGCCCAGCGCGGACAGACCGTCAATCAGCAGAAGGGTCGAGCATGAACCAGCAGTCCAAGAAGCGCAGTGGGCTGGGGCGTGGGCTGGCGTCGTTGATCCCCACCGGTCCCGCGGACGAGGATCCGCTGGGCACCAAGCTGGGTAGCGCCGCAGCCGACGTGCTGATGGGCGGTGGACCGCAAGCGAGCAGCGCCGCTGCGGATTCCGCGCAGGCTGCCTCGGAGTTCGGTGCGGTGTACCGCGAGATCGATCCGAAGCTCATCGAGCCGAACCCGCGGCAGCCGCGGCAGGTGTTCGATGAAGAGGCACTCGCCGAGATGGTGCACTCGATCAAAGAGTTCGGCGTCATGCAGCCCATCGTGGTCCGCGCGGTGCCCGGTACCGGTGACGGGCCGCAGTACCAGTTGGTGATGGGGGAGCGGCGGTGGCGCGCCTCGCAGGAGGCAGGCCTGGCCGCCATTCCCGCCATCGTCCGGGAGACCGCCGACGGCGACATGCTGCGCGACGCCCTCCTCGAAAACATCCACCGGGCGCAGTTGAATCCGTTGGAAGAGGCAGCCGCATACCAGCAGTTGCTCGAGGAGTTCGACGTGACGCACGACGAACTCGCGGTACGGATCGGGCGATCCCGGCCGCTCATCTCGAACATGATCCGCTTGCTGCGCCTGCCGATCGCCGTTCAGCGCCGGGTCGCGGCCGGGGTGCTGTCGGCCGGTCATGCCCGCGCGCTGCTCGCTCTCGACGGCGGACCCGAGCGCCAGGAGGAGTTGGCGGCCCGGATCGTGGCCGAGGGGTTGTCGGTGCGGGCCACCGAAGAGGCCGTGACACTGGCCAACCGCAATGGTCCGGCCGATCCTCCGTCGCCGCGGCGGAAGCCGATCCAGATGCCAGGGCTCCAGGATGTGGCCGAGCAGCTTTCGACGGCCTTCGATACCCGCGTGACGGTGAGCCTGGGTAAGCGCAAGGGCAAGATTGTGGTCGAGTTCGGCTCGGTCGACGATCTTCAGCGGATCGTCGACCTGATGAAGGACGCGAAGTCGTAAATGGCCGAAATGTGCGCTGCAGCGCCTGACCCTAGGACACAGGCGAATTACGTCACTGTGACACTAGACCGGGCTGCGGCCGCATCTCTCGGGAAATGCGATGTGTAGCAAGAGATTTCAGTGCCGGCCCGATTCTGGGCGGCAAAATCGGCCTGATCCGGCCGCCGCGGGCGCGCTCTCCTATTCTGGAGGAGTAATCCAAGCGGGCAAGTCGTCTGGTACCGGGATTTTCGCAAGAATCGGGGATCGAAGTGTCATCGCGAATCACGCCACTGCGGCTTGAGGCGTTCGATCAGCTGCCGAAGCACGCTCGGCGTTGCGTGTTCTGGGAAGTGGACCCCTCGACCCTGGGTGCCGGCGATCAGCTGGCCGACCCCGAGTTCGAGAAGGAAGCCTGGCTGTCCATGGTGATGCTCGAGTGGGGATCCTGCGGCCAGATCGCGGTCGAGTGTGCGCCCGGGCCGGGTCAGCAGGATGTCGTGCAAGCGGAGTTTCGCAGCGACTCGGCATGCCTGGGGTACGCCTTCTACGCACCGCCCGGAGCGGTGCCGCGGGCCCGCCGGTTTCCCACCGGACCGGTCAGCGCGGACGCCGTGCTGCTGACCTCGCTGGGCGTGGACGCCTCCGATGACACCGGGGTGCTCCCGCGGGGATTGATCGCGGCGGTGGTGGGTGATCTCGTCCGCCGTGGGGTCCGCGCCCTGGAGGCATTCGGCCGAACGCCCGGGGTGCTGAACCTCGAGCCCGCCGCGGTCCCGGCGGATCTGCTTCCCGTCGTCGAGGTGCTCGGCGACTGCTCGACCGAGCAGTGCATCATCGACGTCGACCTGTTGGCCGAATCCGGCTTCGAAGTGGTGTCCCCACATCCGTACGTGCCGCGGTTGCGCCTCGAACTGGAGCAGGGCCTGGGTTGGAAGGCCGATGTCGAAGCCGCGTTGGAGCGTCTGCTCGAGACGGCGCAGATTCAGGTGCCGGTCGGCGCCGTGCCGTGTGGCTGAGCTAGCTGGGGGAGACCCGGCCGGCCTGCTCGACCGACAGTTCGTGTGCCAGCAGTTCGGCGAACGTGAAAGTGCCGGTGGGACGGTCGTTCTTGCCCAGCAGGTAGAGGCGCTTGACCGCGGCCAGCATGCCTTCGGCGATGGCGTCGCGAGTGGTGCTGGCCGCCAACAACTGTCGGTCGTGCGGATTGGTGATGTAGCCCAAATCGACCTGGACGGTGGGCATCCGGGTCAACCGCAACAGATCCCAGGTGCGACCGTGGGTACGGCAGTCCCGTAACCCGGTGCGCGCCACCACTTCCCGCTGGATGAAGTCGGCCAGGTTGCGTCCGATGGTGGACACCGAGCCGTGCGAGTTCCCGAAGTGGAATGACGCCACACCGCTCGCGGTGGGGCTGACGTGACTGGTGAAACGCAGGCTGATCATCAGGTCCGCGCCGACGGTGTTGGCCGTCGTGGCGCGCTCGGCGTCTGAGGGGCTGTGGCCGCCCGGCCGGGACAGGAACGTGTCCATGCCGATCGCCGTCATCCGGCCTTCGAGCCGAGTGGCCAAGTCCCACAAGATGTCTGCTTCGCTGATGGGTCCCGCCGGGCCCTGCAGGATGAGCCCGTGGTCATCCCCGCCGCGGCCCGGATCGATGATGATCCGCTTACCGGACAGCTTGGGACCCGAACGCCGGACCAGTTCTTCCTCACGGATGGCATGCAACGAGCCGCCGGTGACGCGGGAACCGAGAAAGTACAAGGAGCGCAACGTATCCGGCCCACAGATCCCGTCCGGGAACAGGCCGTACTCGCGCTGATAGGACATCAGCCCGTTGTGCGTCTGCAGCCCGAAATGGCCGTCGACCAAACCGATGTAGAACCCGAGATCCTGCAGCCGGGCCTGCAACGTCGCGACGTCGTCGCCGTACATCGGTGCACCGAACTGATGGGCCAGGGTACGGGCGCCCAGTTGATAGGACGCCTCCTTCAGGGCGCGGAAGGTGGCGTCGCCGACCATCCCGTCGACGAGCAGACCGCGATACTGCTGGAAAGCGCGCACGGCGTGATCGAGATCATCGTCGAATACGTCCAGGGCGATGTGCTTGCCGGTGGCCAGGTCCGCGTCGGGACTGTCGAGCATGCCCAGCGCTGCCAAAGCCGCTCTGATCTCGGTGACCGCCACTCCCCGGTCACCTAGACGCAGTATCGACATACCTGGCCTTTCACATGCGCTGCAGTCGACAGATGCCGACGACTGCTGGACGGACTGACAGCATTGTCGCAGATACGCGCGAAAATCCGGAAAATTCCGGAGGTGGGGAGTGGCTGCGCGTTACCTGTCAGACGTGCTCGGCGATCTCCCTGAGCAGGGCGGCCTTGCCCTTGGCCCCGACGATACGCTTCACCGGCGCGCCGTCCTTGAACAGGATGAGTGTCGGAATCGACACCACCTGGAAGTCCCGCGCGGTCTCCGGGTTGGCGTCCACGTCCAGTTTGACCACCCGCAGGTCGCCAGTCTTCTCCTTGGCGATCTCCTCGAGCACCGGGGCGACCATCTTGCACGGTCCGCACCAGGTGGCCCAGAAATCGACCAGTACCGGGGTGGAGCTGGACAGCACGTCCTGGCTGAAAGAGGCGTCGGTGACGGTGCTTGTCGCGGAATCTTCGCTCATGGTGATCCTCCAGATCGGGATTGGTTGTGGGTCAGTCAGTCTCGGCGAGCCAGCGCTCGGTGTCGATGGCGGCCGAACAGCCGGACCCGGCGGCGGTGATCGCCTGCCGGTAGGTGTGGTCGACCAGATCGCCCGCGGCGAACACGCCCTCGACCGACGTCGCGGTGGTGCGGCCGACAACCTTGACGTAGCCCTCGTCGTCGAGGTCGACCTGCCCGCACACCAGATCAGAGCGCGGGTCGTGTCCGATGGCGACGAAGACGCCGGTCACGGCGAGCTTGGACTCTTCACCGGTTACCGTGTCCTGCAATCGAATTCCGCTGACCTTCGGTTCGCCTTCGATCTCGGTCACCGCGGTGTTGGTGAGGAAGGTGATCTTCTCGTTGGCCTGGGCGCGTTCCAGCATGATCTTGGACGCGCGGAACTCCTCGCGCCGGTGGATCAAGGTGACGCTGCGCGCGAAGCGGGTCAGGAATGTCGCCTCCTCCATCGCCGAGTCACCGCCGCCGATGACGGCGATGTCCTGGTCGCGGAAGAAGAACCCGTCGCAGGTGGCACAGGTGCTGACGCCCAGGCCGATGCGCTCCTGCTCGCCGGCCACCCCCAGCTGGCGGGCGGCGGCACCCATGGCGAGGATCACAGCGCGTGCCTGGTGAGTGACGTCACCGACAGTCACCTTCTTGATGGGGCCGGACAGGTCGACCTCGTCGACGTCTTCCATGCGCAGGTCGGCGCCGAACCGCAACGCCTGCTCGCGCATCTCGTCCATCAGGTTGGGGCCGGTGATGCCCTCGCGGAATCCGGGGTAGTTCTCCACCTCGGTGGTGGTCATGAGTGCGCCACCGAACTGGATACCTTCGAACACCACGGGCTTGAGTTGTGCCCGGGCGGTGTACACCGCGGCCGTGTAGCCGGCGGGGCCCGAGCCGATGACGATCACGTCGTGGATCTCAGAGGAGCTTGACATCGTGGGTGCGAAGCCTTTCTGCCGTGTGACACCGGCTTGAGTACAAACATCAGGGTAGGCCCTGGTGTTCCCGCTGTTGTTCCCTAGGGGCGGGGCAGCGACTTCTCGGCGACCGGTCGGTGGTCGGTGGCGCTGCAACCGGCATTCAGCACCAACGCGGTGAGTTGTCCGGCCTGTTCGGCCGCGACCACCACCAGCACCGCCGGCCGGCCCGCGACCGTCACCAGGGTGGCACCCAACACCGGCGCCGCCGGATCCCGTCTGAGCCCGGTGAGACACGCGGACCAGCGCTGCGGGTCGGCGAGGGCGCCGAGATCGGCGGGGCGGCTCAGCAGCGCCAGGATCTCGGCGTCCGGTAGGGGCATCGGGGCGCCGCGGCGGGCGACGGTGATCTGTTCGGCCGTCGGACCGGTGCTGCGGGTCGGTGTGGGGTGGGTGCCGGTGAGTGCCACCGCGCCCACGCCCAGGGCGGTCAGCGCCGCGGCCACCCCGCACCAGAGCGCACCCCGGCGCCCGCGCAGCGGCCGGTCGGTGTGTGCCGGGTCCGACGCGCGCAGGGCGGTCAGTACCCGGGCGCTGACGGCGGCCGGTACGTGCGGCGCCGAGTCCGGATCGGCGGCCAGCGCCGCCAGTTCCCGTCGGACCGGGTCGTCATCCTGCACTGGTCCATCATGGCCCGACCGGAGCGGACCGCTCGGCCAGGACGCGGGCCAGCGTCCCCCGGGCCCGGGCCCGGCGGCTCTTCACGGTGCCCTCCGCGACGCCCAGCATGCGGGCGGCCTCCGACACCGAGTAGCCCTGCATGTCGACGGCCACCACCGCGGCCCGCTGGTCGACGGGCAGCCCCATCAGCGCCTGCGTCACCACGATCGCGTTGTCCACATGCCCGGTCTGGTCACCGACCGGCCAGTCGTCGTCGCCCAGCGGCGCCGTGGGGCGGGCCCGGCGCCGCCGCAGCCGGTCCAGACAGGCGTTGAGCACGATGCGATGCAGCCAGCTGCTCACCGACGCACCTTGGCGGAACGTCGCGGCGGCGCAGTGCGCGGACAGCATGGCCTCCTGCAGCGCGTCGCCGGCATCCTCCGGGCTGTGGGTGGTGAACCGCGCCAGCCGGTACAACGGACGCTGGTAGCGGATGAACAGCTCCTCGAACGCGAAACGGTCACCGGCGACGTGCGCCGCCAGCAACTGTGCGTCCGTGCGTTCCCAGCCAGAATTCCCCCCGAAACTCCCCACAGTCGAACACTAGTGAGGTCCGGGGACCCTTCCGGGCACCAATTCTGGCACGTGTGCCAGAAACGCGCTGACCTGCGCATCATGCATGCACAGCCTGGGGATAACTTCGATCAGGACGCGGACTTGAGGGTGATCTCGGAGATGTCGGTGCGGTTCTTGCCGTCGACGGTGCCCAACGTGGAGATCCACACCAGCACATACGACGTGGGTGAGGCGTTCGACACGGTGATGGTGTTGGACCCCTTCTTCAACGGGGTCGCCGGGGCCAAGACGGTGGTGTCCTCCAGCTTGGCCGGCGTGGCCGACTGCGCGGACCGGATCTGGACGGCGGTGCCGGTTCCGGTGACGTTCAGCGTGACGGATCCGATGGTGGCCGGCTGGGACAGCTGCAGCATCAGCCCGACCCCGTTCTTGAAGTTCGGGAACGGGTTGGGGTCGGAGTAGGTGTCACTGGGCCAGACCGTCGCGGGGTTGCCGTCGATGGCCAGCCCGGCCAGGGTCGGTGCGTCGGCTTCACCCTCGGGGGAGAAGACCGTCGCGCGCACCGGCTTGATCACACCGCCGCCGTCGGCGTTGGCGGAGCTGCTCGGGGCGTTCAGCCCGAGGTCGCCCTTGTCCAGCGAACCGCCGACGTCGCCGAAGATGCCCTTCAGCACGGACGCCAGCACGACGAGCGCGATCACCACGATGACCGCGGCGGCGGACAGCCCGATGATGAGACCCTTGCGGCGACGCGCGAGTGAATCCGGATCGCGCACCGGGACGGCGCTGAACGGGCGCGGGTTACCGGGTGCTTCGGTTCCCGCGACCGGCGCGATGTAGTCGGTGCGGTCGGCGACCGCGGTGGCCTGCTGCAACAGATTCAGCAGGGTGGGGGCGCTACGGATCCCGCCGCCTTCTTGCACCGCGCGGGCCGCGGCGGCCGAGATCTGGAACGGGATGTCGCGATCCACCGCACGCGGTTCGATCGGCTGACCGGCGCTGTCCAGCTCGGCGGGCGCCAGACCGCTGTGCACACCGGCCTCGGGGAGCGGCCAGCGGTTGATCAGGAGCGCATAGAGGGCCGCCCCGATCCCACGGATGTCGTCCTCGGGCGTCGCGGTGGGCAGCGTCGCGGGGAACGCCAGCGCGACGTCACCCTCGATGCTCACCCGGACCCGGCTGGGGTCGTCGATGGACAGCGCCACCCCGGTGCGGTGTGCCGCCTCCGCCGCGGCCGCCAACGATTGGATGGCGCGCGCCCCGCCGATCGGTGAGGGGGTGGTCTCGGCGACCTCGGCCAGCGAGCCGCCGCGGATCCACTCCGACACCACCAGCCCCCCGGACGCGGTCCGGGCGACGTCGAGGATCTGGGCGATACCGGGGGAGTTGACCTTGCTGAGCCGTGAGGTCCGGCTCAGGATGTCCTGCAACTGGGTGTCGGGCAGCTGACCGTCGGGATCGATGAATGTCAGCGCGACCTGGCGGTCGAGCGCGGTGTCCAGCGCGTGCCAGAACTGCAGATGCGGCGGACCACCGTGGAAGACCAACAGCCGGTAGCGGCCGCCGGCGATCACGGCGCCCGGGATCAGGTGCACGGTGTCGTCGCTGGCCGACGTCGCGGTTTCGAGCGCGGGCTCCCGGGGCGCGTCGAACGGCAGCGCTTCCCGGGTGGGGTCGGCGCTGTAGTCGGCGGGCGGCCGGGCGGGCACGTCCGGCTGCAGCTCGTCGGCCACCGGCGGCCGAGAATCCGAGCCGGCGGCGGGAATCCGGGTGGTGGCACCGGAACCGGGGCCCGTCTCCGAGGGAGTATCGGGAGAGAACCCGCTGCCGGGTTGGTCGGCCACCATGTGTCCTTTCCGCATGCCCGGCCCCGCGGGGCGCGGAGGTACGTGCAAATTCCTCTGATCAGGGTAGTTGACCCTGGGCGTCGGCCGCTGGGAGATAACGCGGGGGACCGGCGGCGGCGCAGGTGCGCGACCCAGCCTGCGCTGCACCATCCGCAGCGCGGCCTGGGCGTCGGGCACCCGCGCCGCGAGCAGCACGCCGGCGATGATCGGCAGCATGATCACGCCGAGGATGAGCAGCCGCAGCAGCGAGCCGGCGGCGCCGCCGTGCTCGGTGAGTTTGTCGACGCCCACCAGGCGATCCACCACATGCGCGATCAGGCCGGCGATGAGCGAAGCGGTGATCGTGACCAGGACGGTCCGCACGACCGCGACGCTGATCAGCTTTCCGCCGGGCGGGTCCAGGTTGGCCCGCAGCACCAGGTGCCCGACGGTCGCGCCGGCCAGGAAGCCGAGCCCGTTGGCCAGTCCGAGATAGCCGGCGACGAGCTGCGGATCGGTCACCAGGTGCCCGACGGCGACGGAGGCGACCACCTTCACCGCGGTGATCACCAGGATCAGCACGATCGGGATCCACGGCTGTTCCATGGCGTAGAACACCCGCAGCTGCAGCAGCACCAGCGCGTAGGGGATCAAGGTGAACGCCGACAGGGTGATCGCCATGCCGAGGTAGCCGGCGTCGGTCTCGCCGAAGTTCCCGTACGCGAACAGCGCCGTGCCGATGGCCGGGCCGCCGACGGTCATGAACGCGACGATCGGGATCAGCGTGATCATGGTCAGCCGGGTGGCCAGGGACAGGTCGGCGAGCACCGCCGGACCGTTCTCGGCGGCGGCGTTGCGTGACAGCCGCGGCATCACGACGGTCAGCACCGTCACGCCGATCATCCCGAACGGCAGCTGCAGCACCAGCCACGTGTAGTTGTAGATGGCCGGACCGGACGCCGCCGCCGAGCTGGCGATCTGGTTGCCGACGATCAGGCCGATCTGGCTGATCAGCACGTAGAGCACCATGGCGGCGGCCATCGTGCCGAATTTCTTGAGCCGCGCGTCGATACCCCACAGCGGGCGCAGGCTGATCCGCTGGCGACGGATCGCCACCAGCAGCACCGCCGTCTGCGCGACGACGCCGAGCGTGGTGCCGATGCCCAGCACGAGGAGCTTGGCGTTGCCCATCTGCACGGGGTCGAGTGACAGCTCGCCGGGCACCAGCAGGTACACCCCGAGGGTCACGATCGCGACGACGTTGTTGATGACGGGCGCCCAGGCCGGTGGCCCGAACACGTTGCGGGTGTTCAGGATTGCCATGTACACCGAGGTCAGCCCGTAGAAGATGACCTGCGGCAGCAGCAGATACGCAAAGGCGGTGGTGAGCGGCCGGTTGACCTGGGGGTCGCTGCCCAGCATCAGATTCACCAGCAGCGGCGCCGAGGCCACCGAGATGACGGTGGCGACCAGCAGCAGGGCGGTGGCGAGTGTGACCAGGCGGCGCACGAAGGCCGTCCCGCCGTCGGCGTCGTCGCGTTCGGCGCGGGCGAGCACCGGGACGAAGATGGCGGTGAACGTCGCCTCGAGCACAAGGGCGGCCACCAGGTTGGGCAGCTGGTTGGCCACCGAGAAGGAACTCGACAGCGCGGCGCCGAGGATGGCGGCCAGCAGCACGATGCGGAAGAAGCCGGTGATCCGGCTGATCAGGGTGGCGAACGCCATACCCCAGGACCGTGAGACGACTGCCGAATCCGACAGTTCCTTGCGTTCGGGTGCGGGTGCGTTCATCGGCGGTCGTCATCGGGGGCGTGGGCCAGTGCGGTGTCCAGCGGGTCGGGCCGGTGGATGCGGACCGGACGGGTGGGCGGCACCAGGTCGGCGCGGTCGGGCTGGCCGCGGAACCGGTGCCACAGCCGCCGCCCGACCAGCAGCGCCAGGATCAGCCCGCCGGTCAAGGTGATGAAGAACAGCACCTTCCCGTAGGCGTTGGAATGCACCGACAACCGGACCTGCTCGCCGAGTGCCATCCCGTCGGCGGTGGTCAGCGTCACGTCGACGGCGACCCGCTGGGTGAAGTGCACCTCGATGGGCACGCGCAGGGGCAGGTAGCCGGGCGGTAGTTCGATCTCGCCGGGATCGGTGACCGTCATCCCGGGTGGGGCCTCGATGTGCAACCGCACCCGGATGGGCACGGGCAGGTCGTTGCGCAGGGCCAGCGGCAGCGGGCTGCGTTCGGTGGCCAGGGTGTAGGACCCGCCGGGGTTCACGATGGTCACCGCACCGGTCAGGTCGGAGACGGTCCGCTGGACAGTCGAAAGCCGTTGCAAGGCAAGACCATTGCGCGCGTCCGGCGGTACGGTCTGGCTCAGTGCCCGTAGCATGTCCTCCCGCAGTGGCGCGGTGTACTGCGGTCCCGTCAGGCCGGTCTGCTGATCGGTGGTCAGCGCCGAGGTGAGTTCGGACAGCCGGGTGGTGGTCGACCCGATCCCGGAGATGATGCCGTCGTCGAACCGGGCGCGCGGGTTGCTGTCGATGGCCGGTGGGGGGGTGGGCGCGGGTGGCGCCGCGGCTTGGGTGTCGGTGAGCAGTACCGGCAGCGGTCGCGGCACGGCCAGGCCGGCGCGGATGCTGCTGGAGATCGCGGTGAACACCGCCTGGGCCTCTTCGGGACGCAGATCCCACGCCAGCGGGGGCATCACGATCTGGGAGCGGGGCTCGATGTCCGCCCGCAGGCCCCGCCACAGCAGCGCGCCCAGCGCGTCCTGCAGGCGGGCCGCCTGGGAGTCGTGCTTCAGCGGGATGGTCAGCGAGGAATCCACGAAGGTCGGCGTCTGCGGATCCGCGCCGGTGCCGGCCAGGGCGGCGGCCACCATCGGATCGAACGGGGCGGTCACCACCTGCGGGGCATCGCGGCGCGGCTGCAAAGCCACCGAGTCGTCGCCGTCCGCCGTCAGCGGCGCCGCGGCGATGGCGACCGTGGGGCCCTGCGCCGCGAGGAGCGCCACCGCGCGGTCGGTCAGAGGTCCGTCGGCGAGCAGGGTCACACCGCGCAGCGAGGTGATCCCGAGGATCTGGTCGACGATGTCGGCGGCGCCCGACGCGGCGGCGGCGCTCAGGGTCGGATCGCCCACCCGCGCCACGGCGTCCAGATCGGCCTGCGCGTACACCGTGGACGTCACGCAGGTCCGCTGCGCCAGCGCTTTGAGCCGGTTCAGCCAGTTCACCGCGGCATCCTTGCCGGTGCCGGGCTGGGTGGGCGCGTTCAGCCCGCCGTCCGGGGAGGCGCTGACCACATAGCCGGCGGTCATGGCATTGACCGTGACCAACAGGTCCGGATCGATGGCCAGGCACAGCGCCGTGCGGACGGTCCCGTCCGGGTCCACTTCGGGGCTGGTGGCGAAATCGGCCGCCGACAGCAGGGTGTCCAGCCGGCCACCGGTGGCCAGCGAGGTGGCCAGGGTGTCGTCGAGGAGGCGCACCGGCGTGGTGCCGCCCGGGATGCCGGCCGCCAACCGGGGGCGGTCGGCCAGTGGCCAGAGCACCGTCGTCGCCACCGGCTTGGAGGTGTCGGGCGGGACGACGGCGCCCACGCTGGGCACGCCCTCGGGTCCGGTGGCCTCGGTCGGGTCCGCGGGAACCCCGAGCACCGGGAGCAGGAAGCGGGCGTCGTCGAGGCGGGCCGGCTCGCCGTAGTCGGGGGTGCCGTTGACGTTGACCAGGACGGGGTACACGCCGGGCTTGTCGATACGCAGGGAGGGGCCGCTGCCGGCCCGCACCGGATAGCTGAACGTGAACGGCACCTTCTGGCCGCGCTGCAGCTCGGGCGCGAGGGTGATGAAGTCGGCGACGGGTTCGTACTGGTCCAGGTTTCCGGACAGATTGCTGCGCAGTCCGGGAGCGGCGGTCACCCCGGCGGCGTGCTCGAGGCGGACGACGACGTCACGCACCGGCCGGTCGCCCACGTTGCTCACGGTGCCGGCGACGGTGACCACCGCGTCACTGGTGGTCGTGACGACGTCGGGGGTGACGCGGTCGATCTGCAAGTGCAGGAACTGCGCCGAAGCCGGTTCGGCGGCGGCCGGGCGCGGCCAGGCGGCTGGGGTGGCGATCAGGAGGACGAGCGCGACGACGGCGAGGAGGATCGCCGGTGATCTCACGTGCCGTTTCCGCATCCGTTCGCCCGCCGGCCGGGCGAGTCCTCCTGGCGACGATTCCGGGTGTGCGAGTGGGTCTGCGGACGCCGGCGCGGGGAACTGTGCGGCAGCGGCGGCAGCGCGGCCGGACCGTCGGACTGCAGCTTGGCGATCAGCTCGCCCGCGACCTCGGCGAGGCGGCGCTCGTCGGCGTAAGCCAGCCGGGCCGGTAGATCCCCGATCGGAACCCACGCGACCTCGGTGACCTCCACATCGTCATCGGAGAGTTCGCCGCCCAGGAAACGCATCAGGTAATGGTGCACTGTCTTGTGTACGCGCCGACCCTCGGTGACGAACCAGTAGTCGATGCTGCCGAGCGCGGCGAGCACGCTGCCCTGGATTCCCGTCTCCTCGGCGACCTCGCGGATGGCGGTCTGTTCGGCGGTCTCGCCCATCTCGATATGGCCCTTGGGTAGCGACCAGAGCATCCGGCCGCGCCGGTCGATCCGACCGATCAATGCCGCGACCTGGCTTTCCAGCGGTCCGTCGATGCCGTCGATGACGAGGCCGCCCGCGGAGGTCTCGTGCACGGTGCGCAGACGTTCCTGGGCGCGCCGGGGTGGGCGCTGCTGACGGTTCTGGCCGGGCTTGGCCGTCGCGGAGGTCTTGTCGGCGGTGTGCTGCTCGCCGTTGGAGGTGGACTGCTCGGTGGCGGGCACCGGTGGACCGGCAGCACGGCGGCCGCGGCGACGCCCTCGGCGCCGTCGCGGTTTGGCTTGTTCGCCGTCCGACACCCAAGCCAGAGTAGCTGCAGCGGGCCGGGCTCCTCGCGACACTGGCCCGGTCGTGGCCGGCCTGTCGCCGGGTCGTTATCGGCCGGGAGAGTTGATGGCGGGACTTCTCATCGCGCTCTCGTGCCTCGTGCGCTTGATCGGCGTCCCGCGATGGGTCACTAGACTCACCGACCGTGCCGCACGACCCGACGCCCGACCCTGCCGATGCCGAACTACTGGCCGGCGCGTGGGTGACGTTGAGCGCGTATCGGGATGTACTCGCGGATCTGGGTGCGGTGTTCGCCGCCGCCGGGCATGAGCTGTACCTCGTGGGAGGCAGCGTGCGCGACGCGCTGCTGGGCCGGGTGTACACCGACCTGGACTTCACCACCGATGCCCGCCCCGAGCAGATGCAGAAGCTGCTGCGCGGCTGGGGCGACGCGCTGTGGGACACCGGGATCGAGTTCGGCACCCTGGGCGTGGGCAAGGGTGCGCACCGCCTCGAGATCACCACGTTCCGGTCCGACAGCTATGACCAGGTGACCCGCAATCCGCAGGTGCGCTTCGGCGAGAGCCTCGAAGAGGACCTGGTGCGCCGCGACTTCACCGTCAACGCGATGGCGGTACGGGTCACCGGCGACGGCCCGACCGAATTCTGCGATCCGCTGGGCGGGCTGGCCGCCCTTCGGGCGAAGGTGCTGGACACCCCGTCGGCGCCGCAGGTGTCGTTCGGCGACGATCCGCTGCGGATGCTGCGCGCCGCGCGGTTCGTGTCACAACTCGGCTTCACCGTGGCGCCGCGGGTGCTGGAGGCGCTGCTGGACATGGCGCCGCAGCTGGAGCGGATCACCGCCGAGCGGGTGGCCGCCGAACTGGACAAGTTGTTGACGGGTACGGATCCGGTGGCCGGGGTGGACCTGATGGTGCAGACCGGGTTGGGCGACGTGGTGCTGCCCGAAGTCGGCGAGATGCGGATGGCCATCGACGAGCACCACCAGCACAAGGACGTGTATTGGCATTCGCTCACCGTGTTGCGCCAGGCGGTGGATCTCGAGGACGACGGCCCTGACCTGGTGCTGCGCTGGGCGGCGCTGCTGCACGACATCGGCAAGCCCGCCACCCGCAAGCACGAGTCCGACGGCGGGGTCAGCTTTCATCACCACGAGGTGGTGGGCGCCAAGATGGCCCGCAAGCGGATGCGGGCCCTGAAGTACTCCAAGCAGATGGTCGACGACGTGTCCCAGCTGGTGTACCTGCATCTGCGGTTCCACGGCTACGCCGACGGTGCCGGTACCGGGCGGTGGACGGATTCGGCGGTGCGCCGCTACGTCACCGATGCGGGTCCGCTGGTGACGCGGTTGCACAAGCTGGTGCGCGCGGACTGCACGACGCGCAACAAGCGGCGGGCGGCACGGTTGCAGGCCAACTACGACGATCTCGAGGTACGGATCGCCGAGCTGGCCCAGAAAGAGGATCTGCAGCGGGTGCGTCCGGACCTGGACGGCAACGAGATCATGCGGATCCTCGACATCCCGGCCGGCCCGCAGGTCGGGCAGGCCTGGAAGCACCTCAAGGAGCTGCGGCTGGACCGCGGGCCCCTCGATCACGACGAGGCCGTCGAAGAACTCCGGAAATGGTGGAACGCGCAGCCACGCTGATGCGTCTGAAAGGGCATGGACTACTGCCTGGCCGACCCCGACGGCGGCGCGACGATGTTCACCGCGGAACCGGCCGTCGACGCGGACGGTGACGGGATGCTCGACGCCGTGGGGCTCGACCTCGACGGCGACGGCCGGATCGACGACGCCCTGGCCGACCTGGACCACGACGGCCTCGCCGAGCACGGCATCCATGACGTGGGTGGCCCGGGCGCGGCGTATTTCACCGACGACGGCTCGGGCACGTGGGCCCTGGCGGGAGACGGCGGTCGGATCCGGTGGTTCGGCCTGGACGGGGTGGAGCAGACCGGCGGTCCACTGGTGGACTTCGACGCCGACGGGGACGCCGATGACCGGCTGCTCGACACCGATGCCGACGGGCTGGCCGATCGGGTGCTGGCGGGGCCGACGGCCTACGCCGACCGTGACGCCGACGGCCACTGGGACGTGAAACTCGTCGATACCGACGGCGATGGCGCCGCCGATTCGGCGAGCGAGCTCTAGTCCGGCCTCAGCCGCGCCCGGCCCCGGGCGGGCCCGCGAAGGCCTGGGCGATGGTCAGCCACGTGGCGGCGTCGGTGCCCACGGCTGTCACCGCGAGGTCGGCGGGGGCGCGGCGCTGGGTGACCAGCATGCAGAAATCCTCGGCGGGCCCGGTCACCGACTGCTCGGCGTCCTCGGGCCCCCAGGTCCACCAATCCCCTTTGGGCGCTTGTAGTTTCACGTGAAACGGTGCCGTTGGCGGGGTCATACCGTGCACGCTGAAGGCGAAATCGCGGGTCCGCACCCCGATGTGGGCGATGGAGCGCAGGCGTGCTGTCGGCTCCCGGCGTTCGCCGAGTGCGTCGGCGACATCGAGCCCGTGCGCCCACGTCTCCATCAGGCGGGCCGTCGCCATCGACGCGGCGCTCATCGGCGGACCGAACCACGGCAGCTTGCGACCGTCCTCGACTTCCAGCAGCGACTCGTGCAGCCGGGCCCGGTCGGCACGCCAGCCCGCCAGCAGTTGCGCCGGGGGTGTGGTGGCCATCAGCTCGGCGGCCGCATCGACGAAGCCGAGGGGATCCTTGGCGGCGTCGGCGAGGACCTCGTTGAACGCGGCTTCGTCGGTGACGGCCTGCAGAGAGGTCTGGTCGGTCCACCACAGGTGCGCGATCTGGTGCGCGATGGTCCAGCCAGGGGAGGGGGTCGCGGTGCGCCAGCCCTGCTCGGGCAGGTCGGCCACCAGTGCGTCGAGGACGTCGCTCTCGGCGTGCAGATCGGCGACGATCGGTCCGGCTCCAGCCATGGGTGAACCCTAGCCCCGGTCCTCGACCTGCCTGCCGCGCCTGCCCAGCCCGGCGTGCGTCCCCAGCCCGACGAGATAGAGCACCGCCCCGGCAACGACCAGCGGCACCGACCGGCCGTCCGGCGGGATCACCGCCGCGGCCGCGGTCACGGCCAGCACGAAGGAGAACCAGAACAACGAATCCTGGACCGAGAACACGTGCCCGCGCAGCGCGTCATCGACATCGATCTGCATGGCGGAGTCGGCGCACAGCTTCACCACCTGTCCGGCTGCGCCCAGGATGAACCCGCACCCCACCAGCACCGGTAATGCGAGGGTCACCGCGCACAGCTGCACGACGGCCGCCAGCGCCAGCGCGCCGTTGGCGGCGCGGTACCGGCCCCACTTCCCGATCAGCGCAGGGGTCAGCACCGTCGCCAGGAAGGCACCCAGGCCGCCGGCGCCCAGGAATACCACCGCCTTACCCAGACCGACACCCGCGACCTCCTCGTCGCCGACGTGCCGGACGATCACCAGGACCAGCAAGGTGTTGATGCCGAAGGCCATCCGGTGGGCGGCCAGACCGCTGAGCGTGGCGGCCACCGTCGGCACCGAGACCACCGTCCGGGCGCCGTGCAACCAGCCGGTGATCACGGCGTAGGCCACCGACCCGTGGACCGCGCGAGCGGTGTCGTCGGGACCCAGCACATGAGACGGGAAGCGCACCGACAACAGCAGCGCCCCGGCGATCGGCACCGCCGCCATGAAGATCACCGCGGAGGCACCCGCGTCACTGGAGCCCAGCAGCCAGCGCGGCAGCAACATGAAGTTCGCGCCGAAGAAGGTGGCCACCGAACCGGTCGCCGTGGCAACGGAGTTCATCGAGACCACCCGGTCGCGCGGCACCACGTGCGGTAGTGCCGCCGACAGTCCCGACGACACGAACCGGGTGAATCCGTTGACGATCAGCGCGCCGAGCAGGAGCACCAGATTCCCGGCGTCCAGGGCCAGCGCGGTCGCGACGGTGAGAACCAGTGCCAACCGGCCCGCATTCGCCCCGACCAGCACCCAGCGCCGGTCCCACCGGTCCAGCAGGGGCCCCGCGAACGGGCCGATCACCGAGTACGGCAGGAACAACACGGCGAACGACAGGGCGACTTCCCACGGCGACGCGGCACGCTCCGGGTTGAACAGGATCGCGCCGGCCAGCCCGGCCTGGAACAGGCCGTCGCCGAACTGACTGGTGGCCCGCAACTCGAGCAGCCGACGGAATTCCGGCATGCCTCGGACCGCCTGCCAGCCAGCGTCAGGTGGGCGGGTGTCCGTCATGTGGTGTCAGATCCTGTCCGGGCCGGGGATCGTGCCGACCGCACCCGGAATCCACCCTACAAATATCCCGGCGGGCCGCGCCTGTTCGTCCCCGCCTGCGGTCGCTGGTGCGATGATGGTCGGGTGGCGCATCCAGAGGATCCGGAGGAATACACAGCTCCGACGACACCCCGGGTGCGAGCCGGAACGCTGCTGCTGGCCGAGACCGATCTGCTCGAGCCGACCTTCCGGCGCAGCGTCATCTACATCGTGGAGCACAACGAGGGCGGGACCCTCGGCGTGGTGCTCAACCGCCCCAGCGAGACGGCCGTGTACAACGTGCTTCCGCAGTGGGCGAAGCTCGCGGTGAAGCCCAAGACCATGTTCGTCGGCGGTCCCGTGAAGCGGGATTCCGCGCTGTGCCTGGCCACCCTGCGGGTCGGGATGAGTGCGGGCGACGTGCCGGGGCTGCGCCACGTGCAGGGTCGGGTGGTGATGGTCGATCTGGACGCCGATCCGGATGCGATCGCGCCCGTCGTCGAGGGGGTCCGGATCTTCGCCGGCTACTCCGGGTGGACCATCGGTCAGCTCGAGGGCGAGATCGAACGCGACGACTGGATCGTGCTGTCGGCGCTACCGACGGATATCCACGCCGAGCCGAAGGTGGATCTCTGGGGCCGGGTGCTGCGGCGTCAGCCGCTGCCGCTGTCGATGCTCGCGACGCACCCGATCGACGTCAGCAGGAACTAGGTCTCAACTGCACGACAACGTGCAAGAGGCGCACGATCCCGCGCAGCCGCCCGCTTTGGCCAGTTCCTGCTCGGCCTCGGCCCGCGCCACCAGCTTGGCGTTCTGCCAGCAGCCGGCGGCCACGGTGCCGATGGCACCGAACACACACACCATCAGCACCAGAACGGCCATCCCGCCGGGCTTGGCCAGCGCCACCACACCGCCTGCGGTGAGCATCGCCGCCGCGGCGAACTGGGTGGGTGCCACGGCGCGCAACACCTGCCGGACGGGGTCATCGGAAGGGGGGCGGGTCAAGGTCCAACCGGCGACCGCAGCGGTGGCAGCCGCGGCGCACAGACACAACACGGCGGCGACGAGCATCCCCCAAGGATAGGGGGCGCGCCCGTCGACGTCAGCCGGGGAGGGCCGCCGCCAGGGGCGCGATGGCCGCTGCGGGCGCGGGAGCTGCGGGCGCGGGCGCCGCCGGAGCCACAGGTGCGGCCGGTGGGGCACCCGGCGCCGCCAGCGGAGCGGGAGCCGGGGCCGGGACCGCGCCGGGCGGCAGCACCTTGAACCCGTTGATGATCGCGTCGGTGGCTTCGCCCGAGGCGACCGAGACGGCGGCGCCGGTCGTCACCGCGAGCGAGACGAGGTAGCGGTCCGGACCGACCGTCGTGAACAAATTGTGCCGCGACGTGTTGAGCGTCATGTTGTTCTCGCGGTAGGTGCCCTCGATCCATGAGGTGGGCACGTCGTTGATGACCGAGATCCGGCCGTCGGTGGGCCGCCACGCGGTGAGCTGCTGGCTGTCGACGAAGCCATGCCGGATGGCCTCCCGCGGATCGAAGTCACCGACCAGCTTGTATATCACGACCTGGGCGTTGGAGGTGTACAGCCCGTCACCACCGACCCGGTCGGCGATCACGGCGAAGGCGTCGGGCACGTTCGGGTCGGGGACCTGCGACCAGCCCTGAGGCATCGGCAGCACGATGTGCAGCGCCTTGAAGTCGCGGGGGTTCTGCGGCTCCATCTCGACGTTCTTCGATTTGAGGAAGTCGCGGATGCTGCTGGAGTTGTCCGGGTTGAGCGGGACGGCGACGGGCTGGGCCACGGTGGCAGTGGCGGCTGGAGCCACCGGTGTTCCGGCGGCGGCCGGTGTTCCGGCGGCGACCGGGAGTCCCGCAGCCGGGGCGGGCACGCTTGCGGCCTGGGCAGGCACGCTCGCGGCCTGCGCAGGCACCAGCGGGTTCGCATTCGGGGTGACGGTGACCGTCTGGGTCACGGTGGCGGGTCCGGGCAGCGACGGCTGCGGCGCCAGCGGTTCGGCGGCGGCGATGTTTCCCGCCAGTCCGACCACGCCGGCGATACCGGCCGCAGTCCCGGCGATCACGATCCGCCACCGGCGGCTCGCGGTCTGATTGACGGTCCCGCCGTCGGCCATATTCCTCATCTGACGTCGGTCCTTCCCACGATCACTCGCCAAGTCAGGGGCCGACTGTATCCACGCCCGACGGGTGGTCACCAGGGCCGGAACCGAGCTGCAACCGTGTGCAGACCGCTCTGCAACGGAACCTTTACCAACCCGTGGCCGAAGGGCACCGAAGCGGCGCTTATACCCTGTTTGGCGTGACAGACGCCCCGCCCGACACCGAGACCTCCCCAGATGTGGACGCCCCGAGCCACCGCTACACCGCGCAACTGGCCGGGGCGATAGAGGCCGACTGGCAGGAGACGTGGGCGCAGCGGGGCACGTTCAACGTCCCGAACCCCGTCGGGTCACTCGCGCCGGCCGACGGTGGGCCGGTGCCCGCGGACAAGATGTTCGTCCAGGACATGTTCCCGTACCCGTCGGGCGACGGCCTGCATGTGGGGCATCCGCTCGGCTACATCGCCACCGACGTCTACGCGCGCTACTTCCGGATGACCGGCCGCAACGTGCTGCACGCGCTGGGCTTCGACGCGTTCGGCCTGCCCGCCGAGCAGTACGCGGTGCAGACGGGGACGCACCCGCGCACCCGCACCGAAGCCAACATCGTCAACTTCCGGCGTCAGTTGGGCCGGCTGGGCCTGGGCCACGACACCCGGCGCAGCTTCTCCACGACCGACGTGGACTTCTACAAGTGGACGCAGTGGATCTTCCTGCAGATCTACAACGCGTGGTTCGACACCGACCTCAAACGCGCCCGCCCGATCGGCGAGTTGATCGCCGAGTTCGAGTCGGGTGCGCGCCCGCTGCCCGACGGCCGGGACTGGTCGGCGCTGTCGGCCGCAGAGCGCGCCGACGTGGTGGACGGTCACCGCCTGGTGTACCGCGCCGACTCGATGGTCAACTGGTGCCCGGGTCTGGGCACCGTGCTGGCCAACGAAGAGGTGACCTCCGACGGCCGCAGCGACCGCGGCAATTTCCCGGTGTTCCGGAAACGCCTGCGGCAGTGGATGATGCGCATCACGGCGTACTCGGATCGGTTGCTCGACGATCTGGACACGCTGGACTGGCCGGACAAGGTGAAGGCCATGCAGCGCAACTGGATCGGCCGGTCGGTCGGTGCCTCGGTCGAATTCGGGACAGCCGCCGGTGCTGTTGAGGTGTTCACCACCCGTCCGGACACCCTGTTCGGCGCCACCTATCTGGTACTCGCGCCCGAGCACGATCTGGTCGACGCGCTGGTGTCCGCCGCATGGCCCGATGGCACCGATGCCCGCTGGACCTATGACGCGGCCACCCCGGCCGAGGCGGTGGCGGCCTACCGGGCCTCGATCGCGGCCAAGTCGGACCTGGAGCGCCAGGAGAACAAGACCAAGACGGGCGTGTTCCTCGGTGCGTACGCCACCAATCCGGTGAACGGCCAACAGGTTCCGGTGTTCATCGCCGACTATGTGTTGGCCGGCTACGGTACCGGCGCCATCATGGCGGTGCCCAGCGGCGATCAGCGTGACTGGGAGTTCGCCACCGCCTTCGGCCTGCCCATCATCGAGGTGATCACCGGCGGTGACGTGAGCGTTGCCGCGTACAGCGGTGACGGGGAACTGGTCAACAGCGACTACCTGAACGGGCTGAGCGTCGCCGCGGCGAAGGAAACCGTGGTGGCCCGGCTGGAGGCCGACGGCCGCGGCCGGTCCCGGGTGGAGTTCAAGCTGCGCGACTGGCTGTTCGCCCGGCAGCGGTACTGGGGCGAGCCGTTCCCCATCGTCTACGATGCCGACGGCCGGGCCCATCCGCTGCCCGAATCGGCGTTGCCGGTGGAACTTCCGGACATCCCGGACTACGCGCCGGTGTCCTTCGACCCGGACGATGCGGACAGCGAACCGTCGCCGCCGCTGGGCAAGGCCACCGACTGGGTGCACGTCGAGCTGGATCTCGGGGATGGGCTCAAGCCCTACACCCGCGACACCAACGTCATGCCGCAATGGGCGGGCAGCTCCTGGTACGAGCTGCGCTACACCGACCCGCAGAACCCGGATGAGTTGTGCGCCAAGGAGAACGAGGCGTATTGGATGGGGCCGCGCCCCGACATCCACGGGCCGGCCGACCCTGGCGGGGTGGACCTGTACGTGGGCGGTGTCGAGCACGCGGTGCTGCACCTGCTGTACTCGCGCTTCTGGCACAAGGTGCTCTTCGATCTGGGCCACGTCAGCTCGTCGGAGCCCTACCGGCGGCTGATCAACCAGGGCTACATCCAGGCGTTCGCCTACACCGACGCCCGCGGCAGCTACGTGCCTGCGGCCGAAGTGGTTGAGCGCGAAGGAAAGTTCTGGTTCGAGGGTGCGGAGGTGAATCAGGAGTTCGGCAAGATCGGCAAGAGCCTGAAGAACTCCGTCTCGCCGGACGAGATCTGCGAGGAGTACGGCGCGGACACGCTGCGGGTCTACGAGATGTCGATGGGCCCGCTGGAGGCGTCGCGGCCGTGGGCCACCAAGGACGTAGTCGGCGCGCACCGCTTCCTGCAGCGCGTGTGGCGCGCGGTGGTCGACGAGGCGACTGGTGCCGAACGCGTCGCCGAGCACGAGGCGCTGTCGGACGACACCCTGCGCGCCCTGAACAAGACCATCGCCGGTGTGGCCGAAGACTATGCGGCACTGCGTAACAACACCGCCGCAGCAAAGTTGATCGAATACACCAACCACCTCACCAAGGAAGGCGTGACGGCGCGCGCCGCCGTCGAGCCGCTGGTGCTGATGGTCGCCCCGCTGGCGCCGCACCTGGCCGAGGAATTGTGGCGCCGGCTCGGGCACGAGACCCCGCTGGCGCACGGGCCGTTCCCGGTCGCCGACGAGCGGTACCTGACCGACGACACCGTCGAACTGCCGGTCCAGGTGAACGGCAAGGTGCGCGGCAAGATCACCGTGCCTGCCGACGCGGACAAGGCGGACCTCGAAGCCGCGGCGCGCGCCGACGAGAAGGTGCTCGCCTTCTTGGACGGGGCCACCCCGAAGAAGGTCATCGTGGTGCCCGGCAAGTTGGTCAACCTCGTCGTCTGAGCGGAACCACCCAACGGTGGGGAGCGATCCCCACCGTTGGGCTAGTTTCTCGCCCGAGATCTGCAGACATCGGCATATCCGCATGCGGCGCACGGATACTGGTCTCAGGGCCGCGCAGTCGCGGCGGAAATCCCGCCTGAGAGAACGACATACGGTGATCGCGGCCCAGTCTGGGGTACGTGATGAGTGACAACCGGATCGTCGTCTACAAGGGTCCCGGCAAGGTGGCCGTCGAAACGCTGCCCTATCCGAAACTCGAGGTCCCGGCCGAGGTCGCCTCGGCGATGGGGATGAGCCGCAAAGCGGATCACGGCGTCATCCTCAAGTGCGTGTCGACCAACATCTGCGGCTCCGATCAGCACATGGTCCGGGGCCGCACCACCGCCCCCGTCGGTCAGACGCTCGGCCACGAGATCACCGGCGAGATCGTCGAAAAGGGCTCCGACGTACAGTTTCTCGAAGTCGGCGACATCTGCTCGGTGCCGTTCAACATTGCCTGCGGGCGCTGCCGGAACTGCCGGGAAGGCCAGACCGGGATCTGCCTGAACGTCAACCCGGCCCGCGCCGGCTCGGCGTACGGCTACGTGGACATGGGTGGCTGGCTGGGTGGCCAGGCCGACTACGTCATGGTGCCGTTCGCCGACTTCAACCTGCTGAAGTTCCCCGATCGCGATGCGGCCCTGGCGAAGATCCGTGATCTCACCATGCTGTCGGACATCTTCCCCACCGGCTACCACGGCGCCAAGACCGCCGGCGTCACCACCGGATCGACGGTGTACATCGCCGGCGCGGGCCCCGTCGGTCTCGCGGCGGCGTACTCGGCCCACCTGCTGGGCGCGGCCGTGGTGATCGTGGGTGACCTGAACGCCGAGCGGCTCAAGCAGGCCGAATCCTTCGGCTGCGAGACCGTCGACATCAGCGCGGACGCCACCCTGGAAGATCAGATCGCCGACATCCTGCACACCAACGAGGTCGACTGCGCCGTCGACGCGGTGGGATTCGAGGCGAGCGGCCACGGGCAGGGGGCGGGAGAGCAACCTGCCGCGGTGCTGAACTCCATCATGAACGCGACCCGGGCGGGCGGCTCACTGGGCATCCCCGGCCTGTACGTCACCGGCGACCCGGGCGGCACCGACGACGACGCCAAGCACGGCACGCTCAAGGTGCGCCTCGGTCTGGGCTGGGCCAAGAGCCACAGCTTCTACACCGGGCAGTGTCCGGTGCTGAACTACAACCGCGGCCTGATGATGAGCATCCTGCATGACAAGGCCCACATCGCCGACGCGGTGAACGCCACCGTCATCGGGCTGGACAAGGCCCCGGATGGCTACGCCGCGTTCGACTCCGGGGTGGCGCAGAAATTCGTCCTGGATCCACACGGCATGGTCCCGGCCTGATTCAGCGGGGACGGACGACGACCTCGTGCACGTGGCCATCCGGTGGGGTGGCCACGGCATGGGCGACGATCTCGGCGACGGTCTCCGGGCGGAGGAACTTGGCCGCGTCGTACTCCTTCTCCTCGTAGGCGATCAGATCTCGTTGCATCTCCGAGTCGGTGCGCCCGGGGAACACCGAGGTGACCCGCAGCGACGGCTCGTCGGCGCGTAGCGAGTCGGCGAACGCGCGCAGCGCGAACTTGCTCGCCGAGTACGACGCCATGCCCGGCGACACCGTCCGGCCCGCACCCGAATTGATGAACACCACATGCCCGCGCGCGGCGCGCAGCTGCGGCAGCAGCGCCAGGGTCAGGGCCACCGCACCGGTCACGTTGACCTCGAAGCTGGCCCGCCACTGCTCGACGATGGAGTCCCCGACCCGCCCCGGGTACAGCACGCCGGCGTTGTGCACCAGCACGTCGAGTTCGGCGAGGACCTCGGTGGCCGCCTCGATCGAATCCGGATCGGTGAGCTCCAACGGCCAGGTCGGGGCGCCGAGTCGCTCGGCGAGCGCATCGAGGCGGTCCGACGGACGGCCTGCCAGCAGCAGCGTGTGGGTGGGAGCGAGCGCGGCGGCGATGGCGGAACCGATGCCGCCTGCGGCGCCCGTGATCAATGCGGTCGGCACCCCTGGAAGCGTACTGATCTGCGCGCTCCAATCTGCAAAGCGCCCTCCGGCGTCGCATGATTGATGCGATGCCACCCGATCCGAGTTTCGCCGCCACCCAACTCGCCGCCCGCGCGGCCTATCTGCTGCGCGGCAACGACCTGGGCGCCATGACCACCGCTGCCCCGCTGCTGTACCCGCACATGTGGAGCTGGGACGCCGCGTTCGTCGCGATCGGGCTGGCACCGCTGAGCGTGGAACGGGCCGTCGTCGAGCTCGACACCCTGCTGTCCGCGCAGTGGCGCAACGGGATGATCCCGCACATCGTCTTCGCCAACGGGGTCGACGGCTACTTCCCGGGCCCGGCCCGGTGGGCCACGTCGGCACTGGCGGCCAACGCCCCGCGCACCCGGCACACCTCCGGCATCACCCAGCCGCCTGTGCACGCCATCGC
The DNA here is from genome assembly GCF_056403275.1 of Mycobacterium sp. P2_H7. Classification (NCBI taxonomy): domain Bacteria; kingdom Bacillati; phylum Actinomycetota; class Actinomycetes; order Mycobacteriales; family Mycobacteriaceae; genus Mycobacterium; species Mycobacterium sp. P2_H7. The sequence goes on from NZ_JBFUFU010000003.1 coordinate 156,739, forward strand.
CGTGCAGCGGATCCTGGACCACGCCAAGACCAGAGGTCGGTCCACCCGGGCGGTCGCCGAGGCGTTCCTGGACCGGCGGTGGGCGGATCTGGTGCGCTGGCATCGGTGGCTGGCCGAGAGCCGCGATCAGCAGGGGCACGGCCGCGTCACGCTGTATCACGGCTGGGAATCCGGGATGGACAACTCGCCGCGCTGGGACAGCGCCTACGCCAACGTGATTCCGGGCAACGTGCCCGAATATCAGCGCGAGGACAACAAGATCAACACCGACTCCAGCCAGCGTCCGTCGGATCTGGAGTACGACCGGTACCTGTGGCTGCTGGAAGAGATGAAGTCGGCGCGCTACGACGACGAGCTGCTGCCCAAGGTGATGAGCTTCGCCGTCGAGGACGTCTTCGTCTCGGCGGTGTTCTCGGTGGCGTGCACGGTGCTGGCCGAGATCGGCGAGGACTACAAGCGCCCGCACGCCGATGTCCGTGACCTGTACGCCTGGGCCGACCGGTTCCGCGCCGGCGTCGTCGAGACGGCCGACGAGAGAACCGGTGCGGCAAGGGATTTCGATCTGCGCACGGAGAAGTGGGTGGCCACCGAGACGGTCGCGCAGTTCTCGCCCCTGCTGTGCGGCGGGCTGCCGCACGACAAGGAACGCGCGCTGCTCAAACTGCTTGAGGGCCCGCGGTTCTGCGGGCATCCGGACCTGAAGTACTCGCTGATCCCGTCCACCTCACCGGTGTCGCGGGACTTCCGGCCGCGCGAATACTGGCGTGGCCCGGTGTGGCCGGTGATGACGTGGCTGTTCTCCTGGTGCTTCGCGCGCCGAGGCTGGGCCGAACGATCACAGGTGTTGCGCCGGGAAGGCTTGCGCCAGGCCAGCGACGGGACTTTCGCCGAATACTACGAACCGTTCACCGGCGAGCCGCTCGGCAGCATGCAGCAGTCCTGGACGGCGGCCGCGGTACTGGACTGGCTGGGCTAACTGCCGGGCTTCTCGACCGGCTGCGTCTGGTCGGCCAGGCGGTCCAGCGAGCCGAGCGCCGCCAGCAGCGTGCGCTGGTCGTCGTCGGTGAGCTTGGCCACCATCTCGCCGAGGAAGGCCCGGCGGGTGTCCAGCGCTTCGCGGTGCTGCACCAGCCCGCGCGGTGTCACCTCGACCAGGACCGCGCGCAGGTCCGATGGGTCACGAGAACGCTTGACCAGGCCCAACTTCTCCAGGCGCCGGATCGCGACGGTGGTGGTGGGGGTGCGGACCCGTTCGTGCGCGGCCAGTTCGGTCATCCGGATGGGCCCGCTGTCGAGCAACGTCAGAAGGATGGACAGCTGAGCCAGCGTGAGGTCGCCGGCCTGACCCTTGTTGGGGTCCCCGCGGCGCATCACGGAGAACAGCTTGGAGAGCACCCGCTGGAGCTCTCCGGCCAGCTCAGCGACCTGCGGTTCGGTCTCGACCATAATTCGCTAGTCTAACCTGTCTGCTCCTGCCAGGTCGGTTCCGCGATGAAGTTTCGGCGCGAATACAGATTCACAACACCTGGGACAGGAACCGACGGAGTCGGTCGGTCTCGGCGGCCTCGAAAATCTGTTCGGGCGGACCGGATTCGACGACCTTGCCGTGATCCATGAACACCACGGTGTCGGCGGTGGACCGCGCGAAGCCCATCTCGTGGGTCACCATCACCATCGTCATGCCGCCGGTGCCGAGCTCGGCGATCAATTCCAGGATGCCCTTGACCAGTTCGGGATCCAGCGCCGAGGTCGCCTCGTCGAAGAACATCACCTGCGGCGACATCGCCAGGGCCCGGGCGATGGCGACCCGTTGCTGCTGGCCACCGGACAGCGTCGCCGGCCGGGCATCGGCCTTGTGCCGCAGTCCAACCCGGTCCAGTTGCGCCAGCGCCAGCTCGTGCGCCGCCTCGGCGGACAAGCCCTTGAGCTTGCGCGGTGCCAGCGCCACGTTGTCCAGCACGGTGCGGTGCGGGAACAGGTTGAACTGCTGGAACACCATCCCGATCCGCTGCCGCAACGCATCCGGGTTGTCACCCAGCACCGAGCGGCCGTCGAGCAGGATGTCGCCGCGGTCGGGTTCGTACAACCGGTTCAGGGTGCGCAGCAGCGTCGACTTCCCCGAGCCCRACGGCCCGATGATCGCGGCGGTACTCCCGGCGGGCACCTGCACATCGACCCCGCGCAGCACCGGATTCGGCCCGAACGACAGATGAATGTCCTTGGCTGCCAGCGATACCGCAACTTCCCCCGTCGCTTCGCTCGCCCCTGGATCGGCCATCAGATCACCTCTTCCTGCACCGGCGCGGGTTGGCGGCCGGTGCGCAGGCGCTCGTCGATGACGTTCACCAGGTGGGTCAGCGGAATGGTCAACAGCAGGTAGAACAATCCGGCCGCCACCAGTGGGGACAGGTTCCCGGTCTGGGCGTTGAGGTCACGGCCCACCTGGAACAGCTCGCGCTGGTTGGCGATCAGCCCCAGGAAGTACACCAGCGAGGAGGCCTTGAGCAGTGAGATGAACTGGTTCACCAGCGCGGGCAGCACCCGGCGGATGCCTTGGGGCACCACCACCAGCCGCATCGACGAGGTGTAACTGAAGCCGAGCGCACGGGAGGCCTCCAGCTGGCCGGCCTCCACGCTCTGGATTCCCGAGCGGAAGATCTCACCCACATACGCCGCCGACATCAGGCCCAGCGCGGCGATGCCCAGCGGATAGGGATTGTTGCCCGTCAGCCCGCCCACGATCGGGCCGATGCCCAGCCCGATGACCAGGATGATCACCACCTCGGGCAGCCCCCGGAAGATGTCCGTGTACACCCGGGCGGGCCAGCGCAGCCACCGGGAGCGCGAGATGCCCGCGATGGCCAGCACCAGGCCGAGGATGACGCCGATGACGGCGGCGCAGACCGTGAGGATCAGGGTGTTCGGCAGGCCGGTCTTGAACAGATCGGGGATGGCCTGGCGGTACAGGTCCCAGTCCAGGAATGCCGCACCCAGTTGGGCCAGCGTGGATTTGGGTGCGGCGCCACCCGCGGCCGGTGTGTCCGCGTGCTGCGCGGCGATGGCGGCGAAGTCCGGAAGTTGAGGCACCGGTGCGGCTTTCGAGCCGGGTTTCCAGCCGGGGGGCAACGCGCGCGGCACCCAGTCCGAGTACAGCTTGGCCCAGGTGCCGTCGGCGATGGTCGCGTCCAGGCCGGCATTGAGCGCGTCGATGAGCGGCTTGTTCTCCTTGGCCACCGCCCACGCGACGAAATTGTCCAAACTGAAGGTGTTTTCGACGATGGTGGCCGGGTCCCCGGACTGCACCGTACCGACCGCCTGCTGCGACGGCGCCACCCACGCGTCGATCTGCCGGGTCTTCAGGCTGGCGTAGACGGTGTTGTAGTCGGGGAATTTCACCGGGTCCAGGTGCAGGGTGTCGACGACGTAGGCCTCCTGCACGGTGCCCTGCACGACGCCGATGCGTTGGCCCTCGGCCAGCTTCTCGAACCCGGTGATGGCCGAGCCGGTCGGCACGACGAGTGAGAAGTAGCCGAAGTCATAGCCGTTGGTGAAGCCGACCGTCTTGCGGCGCGCGTCGGTGGTGGTGATCGACGACGATCCGGCATCGAACCGGCGTGACGCGACCTGGGCGAGCAGCCCGGAGAAATCGGTGCCGACGAAGTTGATCTTCAGCCCGATCCGGTCGGCGACGGCCCGCAGCAGCTCGTTGTCGAATCCGGTGAACTGGCCCTGGGAGTTGATGCAGATACTGGGCGGCGCGTCGGACAGGGTGCCCACGGTGAGCACTCCGGGGACGCCGAGTCCCAGCGCGTTCACGTCGATGCCCGCCACGGGTTCGACGCCTGCGGTGGTGTATTTGTCCGCACCGGGACCCTTGGCGGCCGCAGCCAGATTGGTGGGCAGCGCGCTGGCGCTGTCGACACCGGGCGGGGCGCACTGATCGGCGCCGGCGGGTGCGGCGAACGCGAGCGCGCACGCCATCATCGCGATCAGCACACAGAGCACCGCCCGGCCGATGCGATTCGGGACAGACGTCATCGTGGCAACGTAACCGCTGTGCGGCCGTGGGCCATCGGTTCGGCTCAAACAGATCGGTCCCTCAGTAGGTGTCGGACGGTATCAGCGGTGCGAGCACGCCGCGGCGCACCAGTTCGGCCAGCATGACCCGCCCCATCAGGGCGGCGGCCGTCTGGCACGCGGCGCGGGCGGCGTCCGGGTCGCCGTCGGCGATGGCATTGGTCTCGGCGTCGAAGTGCGCCAACAGTGCCGGACCCACGTGCAGGTGGTCGGCCCAGAAGGCGCGAGGGATGAACGTCTGGGATGCCCCGATGGCGGCCTGCAGGCGGGGGCCGGCATGGCGCTCCACCAGCAGTTGCCGGTATTCCCAGGCGATGTCGTGGAAGTTCTCGGTGCGCAGTGCGCCGGTGAGGTCCTTCAGCCGCCCCACGGTCTCGGGTGTCGCCTCGGTGGCCGCGCCCGCCGAGACCAGGCCGTTGAGCACCCCGTACAGGTTGTAGTGCTCGAGCAGCACGCGGGCGTCGAATCGTGCGATGAACGCGCCGCGGTGGTAGCGGGTAACCACGATGCCGTCGTGCTCGAGTTGCGCCACCGCCTCCTGGACGGGCACCCGGCTCACCCCGAGTTCGGCGGCAAGTTCGTTGCGGTCCAGTCGATCAGCCGAACGGAGCTTGCCCGTCAGGATCAGGTGCGCGACGTGGCCGACCACCTGTTCGCGTTCGTTGACGCCGTAACGCTTGGGCATGTCACCGTCGGCTGTCGCGCCACCGGACCAGTTCTTCGGCTTCGGACAGGTCGTAGTCGGGACCGTTGACGCCGACCGTCAACAGTGAAACACCCAGTGCGGTAAGTGCTTCGGCGTTGGCGATCAGCCCGTCGCCCTTGCCGTCGACGCCCGAGGACCGCTCGATGGCGGCAGGGTCACGGCCGACGTCGGCGCAGTGCCGGTCCAGTACGGCGGCCTTCTCCGGGTAGGTCTCCGCGGTGGTGAACCCGTGCCAGATGTGCGCGTACTGGGCCACCAGCTTGAGGGTTTTGCGCTCGCCCTGGCCGCCGATCAGGATCGGGATTTCGCGCACCGGCTGCGGGTTGAGCTTGCCGAGCCGCGAGGTGATCCGGGGCATCGACTCGGCCAGGTCGTCGAGTCGGCTTCCGGCGGTGCCGAAGTCGTAGCCGTACTCGTCGTAGTCCTTGTCCTTCCAACCCGATCCGATGCCCAGGATCAGCCGTCCGTCGGAGATGTTGTCGACGGTGCGGGCCATATCGGCCAGCAGCTCGGGATTGCGGTAGGAGTTGCAGCTGACCAGCGCGCCGATCTCGATGCGCGAGGTCTGCTCGGCCCAGGCGCCCAGCATGGTCCAGCACTCGTAGTGCGCCCCGTCGGGATCGCCGTACAGCGGGAAGAAGTGATCCCAGTTGAACGCGATGTCCACGCCCAGGTCCTCGCAGCGGCGCACCGCGTCGCGCATCAGGCCGTAGTTGGGGGAGTGCTGGGGTTGCAGCTGAACGCCGATACGGGTCATGGGTACCAACCGTAGCGCGGTGCGCTCATCGAGCAGTGGCGTTAGACGCCGATGGCGCCACCGTCACGCCACACCGCGACCACCGCGGGCCGCGCCGGGGCGCTGCCACCGTCGGGCCAGTGCGACAACGGGTTGTCCAGGCTGTGGTCGTCGCCCTCACCGGGATGCTGCACACTGACCGTGACCAGGTCGTCGGTCACCACGGGACCGCACGTCTCCGCCCCGATCGGCACCGTGAGGAACTGCTTGGTCTCGCCCCGCCGGTCCCCGGTCAGCGCGACGGCGAACAGTCCGTCGTTGGACTTCAGGGCGTTGCCGTCGGTGGAGATCCACAGGTTGCCGTGACCGTCGAAGGCCACGTTGTCTGGGCAGGAGATGGGACTGACCTTGGACTTGTCGAAGCCGCCGAAGTAGGTGTCGGCCGCGGCCGGGTCGCCGCACACCAGCAGCAGCTCCCAGGTGAACGCGGTGCCGCCGTGGTCGTCGGTGATCTCCAGGATCTGACCGTTCTTGTTCTCGTTGCGCGGGTTGGCCGCATCGGGCTTGGCCTTGCCCTCGGTGCCGCGTTTGTCGTTGTTGGTCAGCGCGACGTACAGCTTGCCGGTCTTGGGGTCGGCCTCGAAATCCTCGGGGCGGTCCATCTTGGTGGCGCCGGCCTTGTCCGCGGCCAGCCGGGTGAACACCGCTACGTCCTGCGCCGAAAATCCGTCGACGAGCGACTCGGCCTTGCCGTCGGGGCCCGAGTGCAGCAGCGGAATCCAGGTGCCGCCACCGGCGAATGCCCCTGCGGCAGGAAGCTTTCCGCTGCCGTCGATCTCGGTAGCCGGGATGTCACTGGACAGCTTGGCCACATACAGCGTGCCCTCGTCGAGCAGCGTCATGTTGTGCGCGAAGTTACCGGGCTGGATCTTCTTGTCCGACACGAACTTGTACATGTAGTCGAAGCGTTCGTCGTCGCCGGTGTACACCGCCACGGTGCCGTCGCCGGTGACGTAGACGTTGGCCGCCTCGTGCTTGAAGCGCCCCAGCGCCGAGTGCTTAACCGGCGTCGAGGCGGGATCCCACGGGTTGATCTCGATGACGTAGCCGAACCGGTTCACCTCCTGGGGCGCCTTGGCCAGGTCGAAGCGGGGGTCGAAGTTCTCCCACTTGAGTTCCGAGGGCTCGGTGACCACGCCGTAACGCTTGTACCGGTCGGCGTCGGCGGGCACGGTGCCCTCGACCGCACCGAAGTAGGTGTGGAAGTTCTCCTCGCCGGAAAGGATGGTGCCCCAGGGTGTTACACCACCGGAGCAGTTCGCGAAGGTGCCGATGACGGTGCGTCCGTCGGCATCGGCGGCGGTGCGTACGGCGGGCGCACCCGCGGCGGGGCCGGTCAGGGCGAACGGGGTGTCGACGGTGATGCGCCGGTTGTAGCGGCCCATCACCGGACGCAGACCACCCTGCGGGCTGCGCTGCACCTCGACGACGGACAGTCCGACCGCGCCCGTCTCGACGTCGAACTGCTCGCGGGTCGGGGCGTCGGCGTCGTAGCCGTGGAACATGAACTGGGGGCTGACATATTCGTGGTTGCTGACCAACAGGTAGTGCCCGGCCACGCCCTCGATCGGCAGCAACGCCGCGAAATCGTTGTTGAAGCCGAACTGCGCGCGCTGTGCGGCGCCGGTCTGCCGCTTGACGTCGAACACCGGTGCACCGGGCAGAACCGGATCGCCCCAGGCGATCACGACGCGCTGCTGATAGCCGTCGGGGATCACCACGGCGTCCTCTTTGTTGGGCGCGACGCTGTCGAAGCGCATCCCGGGCAGCGGTTGGCTGGGTGCCTCCGCCGAAGGTGATGGCGCGGTGGTGGTCTCGCCGGAGCACGCGGCCAGGGCCGACCCGGCGCCGACGGCCAGCACGGCGACGCCGGTGGCGCGCAGCACCGATCGCCGCGACATCGACGCGACGATATCGCCGAAGTACTCGTTGGCGCTGGTGTTGGGAGCGGGCCGCGAGCACGCGTCTCCGCACCGGTTGCGGCAGGTCACGTGCTGGCGTGACGACCGCCCCGGGTGTGCGACCAAGAGATTCAGCGGTACGAGCGGCATGGGTGCACGGGTCCTTCCCCCGGGAGTCCGGTCGCGGGCTGGGCGACCGGTGGGGGCGAACCTACGTGAACCTGGCAATCAGCTGGTAAACAACCGGCAACGTCTCGGGGTCAGCCCAGCACGTCCTTGAGGAGTGCGACCAGCGCCGCAGGCTGATCGCCCTGGACCGAATGCCCCGCGCCCTCGACCACGTGGGTGCGCTGGAATCCGGGTGCGGTGCGGGCGAAGGTCTCGGCGTCCTCGTCGTTGACGAAGAACGAGTTGGCGCCCCGGATCAGCGTGGTGGGCATGGTGATCGCCGGGACGTCGTCCCAGAGTCCTTCGAAGCCCTCACCTTTGCGGAACGAGTCGTAGCGCCAGGTCCAGCTGCCGTCGTCGAGTTGTTTCGCGTTGTGAAAGACGCCGCGTCGCAACGAGTTCCGGTCTCGGTGCGGTGCCGCGGCGACGGTGGCATCCAGGATGGCCTCGAACGAGGGGAACGTCCGGTCCTCCCGGACCAGTGCGACGGTGCCCATCTGGGCCTTGGTCATCTCGGTGTGCCGCTCCGGGGCCGACGGCGTGACGTCGACGAGGACAAGCTGGGGCACCAGCGTGGGCTCGGTGGCCGCGATGCGCAGCGCCGTCAGCCCGCCGAGGGACATGCCGACGACCAGCCGGGTGTCGGGGGCGTGCTCGAGCAGGATCGGCGTGATGGCCGTGGCGGCGAGTTTGGGTCCGTAGTCGCCGTCCTCGCGCCACGCGGAGCGGCCGTGGCCGGGCAGGTCGATGGCCAGGGCGGGCACGCCCAGCCCGAGGATGACGGTGTCCCAGGTGTGCGCGTTCTGTCCGCCACCGTGCAGGAAGACGACGTCGGGGGACTCGGTGCCCCACTTGAGGAAGCTGACCCGGCCGGCTTCGATGCGCGTCACGGGTGGGATCGCCGTGGTGCCGATCTGCGCGGCGTTCTCGGGGAGCAGGCCGAATTCGTCCAGGCCCACCAGTTCGTCATCCGGGATCTGTGGAGTCATACCCGCAATCATTACGGGTACGACTCCACAAATCGCGGGTTGGGTCTAGCCGTGGATGAATGTCTCGAGCTCGGCGCGCGCGACGTCGTCGGCCAGCTGCTTGGGCGGGCTCTTCATCAGGTAGGCCGAGGCCGGGATGATGGGGCCGCCGATGCCGCGGTCCTTGGCGATCTTCGCGGCGCGCACCGCGTCGATGATGATGCCCGCCGAGTTCGGCGAATCCCACACCTCGAGCTTGTACTCCAGGTTCAGCGGCACGTCGCCGAAGGCGCGGCCTTCCAGGCGCACGTACGCCCACTTGCGGTCATCCAGCCATGCGACGTGGTCGGACGGGCCGATGTGGACGTTCTTGTCCTCGATCTTGCCTGCCAGCGAGCCGGTCAGGTTGGAGGTCACGGCCTGGGTCTTGGAAACCTTCTTGGACTCCAGGCGCTCACGCTCGAGCATGTTCTTGAAGTCCATGTTGCCGCCGACGTTGAGCTGGTAGGTGCGGTCCAGGGTGACACCGCGGTCCTCGAACAGCTTGGCCATCACGCGGTGGGTGATGGTGGCGCCGACCTGGCTCTTGATGTCGTCGCCGACGATCGGGACACCGGCGTCCTCGAACTTCTTGGCCCACACCGGATCCGAGGCGATGAACACGGGCAGCGCGTTGACGAACGCGACCTTCGCGTCGATGGCGCACTGGGCGTAGAACTTGTCGGCGTCGTCGGAGCCGACGGGCAGGTAGGACACCAGCACGTCGACCTTGGCGTCCTTGAGGGCCTTCACCACGTCGACGGGCTCGGCGTCGGAGATCTCGATGGTCTCGGCGTAGTACTTTCCGATGCCGTCCAGCGTCGGTCCGCGCTGCACGACGATGTCGGTCGGCGGCACGTCGGCGATCTTGATGGTGTTGTTCTCGGAGGCGAAGATGGCCTCCGACAGGTCGAAGCCGACCTTCTTGGCGTCCACGTCGAACGCGGCGACGAACTTCACGTCGCGCACGTGGTACTTGCCGAACTTGACGTGCATCAAGCCGGGGACCGCGCTGTTCTCGTCGGCATCCTGGTAGTACTGGACGCCCTGTACCAGCGAGGACGCGCAGTTGCCCACGCCGACGATAGCGACCCGAACTTCGTTCGACTCAGACATGTGACGCTCTCCTTCTCTTACTTACTTCGATGCTCGGTGTGTCAGCAGGGTCGGTCAGGGTTGAGATTCCGGGTGGCCCTGCGCCACCCTTTCGGCTGCGATCAATTCGTTGAGCCACTTCACTTCGCGCTCACTGGACTCCAGGCCCAGCTGATGCAACTGCTTGGTGTACCGGTCGAAGGAGCTGCTCGCCCGGGCGATGGCCTCCCGCAGGCCCTCTCTGCGTTCCTCGACCTGGCGGCGACGGCCTTCCAGGATCCGCATCCGCGCTTCGGCGGGGGTGCGGTTGAAGAAGGCGAGATGCACGCCGAAACCGTCGTCGGTGTAGTTCTGCGGCCCGGTGTCGGCGACCAACTCGGTGAAGCGTTGCGTGCCCGACTCGGTGAGTTGGTAGACGCGGCGGGCCCGGCGCACCTTGAGGGTGCCTTCCGGGGCAGAGTCCTCGACGATCAGGCCGTCGGCCTGCATGCGGCGCAGCGCCGGGTAGAGCGAGCCGTACGAAAACGCGCGGAAGGCGCCCAGCAAGCCGGTCAGCCGTTTACGCAGTTCGTAGCCGTGCATCGGCGACTCGAGCAGCAGCCCGAGAATGGCGAGCTCCAACATCGAATCACCTCCCCCTCGTCACACGCTTGTCAAAGTCGATCAAATGTCACGTCGACTCGACACGTCGGGCAATTGTATCGCGCCGATATATATGACGCTAGGTGGGGGCGATATGCCGGCGAGGCGGGAGGGTTAGCTGGCGTAGTTGATGCGCTTGACGGTGCCGTCCCCGTTGAGCGACAGGTAGCCGCTGTTGCCGAACTTCGGGGTGACGTAGACGCTGATCTCGATGCTGCCGGGCGGGGCGGTGATATCGCTGTTCGGCTCGATGCTGACGTGCATGTTCTTCACCTCGGTGGGTTTGATGCCCACGCTCTCGGGGGCGCCCCGGATCAGCCCGACGATCTTCGGGATGTCGAAGGCGCCGAGGTCGACCACCTTGTCGTCGGCGCTCACGCTGGTCTCGTTCGGGTCGTCCCACCCGCCGCGGTAGGAGTAGCTCAGGGCCCGGCGCGGCTCGTTCGGGTCGGGGCGCTCCAGCGAGGCGTAGTCCTCGAAGATCGAGATGCTGTAGCCCTTGGTGTCCCCGAACTTCTGCCGCATCTGCTCGAACAGGCCGGTCAGACCGCCGAGAGACTGCAGCTGCCGAGGCGGGGTCAGCACCTGGGCGGGGATGCCGTCGGCCTTCGCGCCCGGGTCGGTGGTGAAGCTCAGCGGCGAGGACGAATTGCCGTACAGCCCCCAGCCGATCGCGATGCCGAGCAGCACCAGTACGGCGGCCGCCGCCACGCGCAGACCCCAGCCGCCGGCGGCGCCCGTCGCTGCGTAGGCGCGCTCCGGCTTCAGGTTGGGCAGCTTGACCGGGGCATTTGCCACCTGCAGGTCGCCGACCAGCCCCTGCAGCTGGCCCAGGGTGGCCGCGGTGGTGGCCGAAGCGACCCGCTGCCGATGCTCGTCCATGGACAGCTGGCCCTCGCTCAGCGCGCTGTCGAGGACCTTGCACGTGTCGTTGCGGTCACTGTCTTTGGCCCGCGTGCCTGCCGTCTGCCGAGTCGCCACGCGATGATCGTAGGAGTTCGCGCCGTCGCGGTGCTGATCAGCCGGGATTTTCGACGCGCTTCACCTTCGCCGCCGGGTCCAGATAGAGGTATCCGGCCGAACCGGACTTGGTGGCGATCTTCACCAACAGCTCGAGCGCGCCCTCGTCGGCGAGATGGTCGATGTCGAGGTCGACGCTCGCCACGTCCCCCGGCGCGATGTTCAGCGTGGCGGGCGCGGTCGCCAGCGCGGCGGCGGTGGCCGGGATGTCGAAGGCCGCCAGGTCGGTCAGGTCATCGGTGTCGGATCGCTGCCGCTGGGAGGGGTCGTCCCACCCGCCGCGGAAGGGGTAGAGCATCTTCGATCGGTCGTCGGCCGGGTCTGGCCGCGCCAGGGTGGCCCGGTCGGTCGAGATCGCGAGTTCATAGCCCATGGTGTCGCCGAAGCGGGCGCGGATCGCGTCGATGACGGCGGTCAACCCTTCGGCGGTGAGAAGGTCGCCTACCGGCTTGAGGACGGCTGGGGGCACGGTGTCGGGCGCCGGTGCAACGACGGTGTCGAGCACCACATGTTCCTCGGGCACCGGCACGGCCGGGCTGGGTTTGCCTGCCGGGGCGGGGGAGTCGTCCTTGGCCAAGCCCCATCCGACGGCGACGATCGCCACCGCGACCACACCGGCAACGGCCAGGATCGGTCCGCGGGACCGCGTGGCCCCCGACGGCCGCTGCTGCACCCCGGTGACCAGCTGAAGGTCGGCGACCAGCGGCTCCAGCTCGCCGAGCGTGGTGGCCGCGACGGCGGTCGCCACCCGGCGCCGGTGCTCCTCGCCGGAGAGCTGGCCGTCGCCCAAGGCGTCGTCCAGAATCCGGCAGGTCGCATCACGGTCGCTGTCCTTTGCCCGGGTGCGTGCCGCCATGGCGAAGATCGTATGGCGGGCGGCGCTGCGGTGCCGACGCTTGGCGCCGTCCTCGCTCTGCGGTCGGGGCGCCGACGTACTCTGGTGGACGTGCGATTGCAGCGACAGGTGGTGGATTACGCGCTCCGGCGCCGATCCCTGCTGGCCGAGGTGTACTCCGGGCGTACCGGGGTCACCGAGGTGTGCGACGCCAATCCCTACTTATTGCGCGCCGCCAAATACCACGGGAAGCCCAGCTCGGTGATGTGCCCGATCTGCCGCAAGGAACAGCTCACCCTGGTGTCGTGGGTATTCGGTGACCACCTCGGTGCGGTGTCGGGTTCGGCCCGCACCGCCGAGGAGTTGGTCCTGTTGGCGACGCGTTACGACGAGTTCGCGGTACATGTGGTGGAGGTATGCAGGACCTGCAGTTGGAACCATCTGGTCAAGTCGTACGTGCTCGGCGCGCCAAGGCCCCCCAAGGCCCCGAAGGCGCCCCGCACTCGAACGGCGCGCTCCGGCGCGCGTACGGCCAGTGAATAGCGAAGGGCGCCATACGAGGTCAGCGGGCGGTGCCGATAGAGAGCATGCCGCTGGCCCGGGCGCACACCGCAGGCCGAACATTCCGCCGGATGACCGGCAGACCACGTTGTTGCCGCCCGTCCGCAACGCCACCGAGCCGCACCTGCGCGACCCCATCGACGTCGTGAAGGCGGCGCTGGACGGTTCACCCCCGCGCAAGCCGCCGCCCCCGGCGCCTCCGCGCCCACCGGCGGGTGGGCCGCCACCCCGGCCGCCGAAGCAGCGGCCGCAGTTCCAGTGGAAGTGGGTGCGCCGCGCCGTCTACGTCGGGCTGGTCCTGTTCCTGGTGCTGCCGTTCGTCACGTTCGCGATGGCCTATCTCATCGTCGAGGTGCCCAAGCCCGGTGACATCCGGACCGCGCAGGTGTCGACGATCCTGGCCAGTGACGGCAGCGAGCTGGCGCGGATCGTCCCGCCCGAAGGCAACCGCAACGACGTCAGCATCAACCAGATCCCGGTGCATGTGCGGGACGCGGTGATGGCCGCCGAGGACCGCGACTTCTACAGCAACCCGGGCTTCTCCCTGTCGGGGTTCGCGCGCGCATTCAAGAACAACATCTTCGGCGGTGACCTGCAGGGCGGCTCGACCATCACCCAGCAGTACGTGAAGAACGCGCTCGTGGGCGACGCGAGATCCGGTCTGGGCGGTGTGGTCCGCAAGGCCAAGGAGCTCGTCATCTCGACGAAGATGTCGCGCGAATGGGGCAAGGACCAGGTTCTGGAGTCCTACCTCAACATCATCTATTTCGGCCGCGGTGCATACGGCATCTCGGCCGCCGCGAAGGCCTACTTCGACAAACCCGTCGAACAGCTCGACGTCGCCGAGGGCGCGCTGCTGGCGGCGCTGATCCAGCGGCCGTCGACCCTGGATCCGGCCGTCGACCCCGAGGGTGCGGCCGACCGGTGGAACTGGGTGCTCGACGGCATGGTCGACATCGGCGCCCTGTCCAAGACGGACCGGGCCGCGCAGGTGTTCCCGCCGACGGTGCCACCCGAGCAGGCCAGTCAACAGGACCAGACCACCGGGCCGAACGGACTGATCGAGCGGCAGGTCACCAAGGAACTGCTGGACCTCTTCAACATCAACGAACAGACGCTGAACACCGAGGGGCTGCAGGTCACCACGACCATCGATCCGGCCGCGCAGAAGGCGGCCGAGGAGTCGGTCACCAAAACCCTGGACGGGCAGATGCCCGACATGCGGGCGGCGGCGGTGTCCGTCGACCCGAAGACCGGCGGCATCAAGGCCTACTACGGCGGCTCCGACGCGCAGGGTTTCGACTTCGCGCAGGCCGGCCTGCCGACAGGCTCGTCGTTCAAGGTGTTCGCTCTGGTGGCCGCGCTGCAACAGGGCATCGGCCTGGGCTTCCAGGTGGACAGCTCGCCGGTGACCGTCAACGGCATCAAGATCACCAACGTCGAGGGCGAGGGCTGCGGCGTCTGCAATATCGCCGAGGCGCTCAAGCGCTCGCTGAACACCAGCTACTACCGGCTGATGCTGAAGCTGAAGAACGGCCCCCAGGACGTCGCCGACGCCGCGCACAGCGCCGGCATCGCCGACAGCTTCCCCGGCGTCGACCACACCTTGAGTGAGGACGGCAAGGGCGGGGCGCCGAACAACGGTGTCGTGCTGGGCCAGTACCAGAGCCGGGTGCTCGACATGGCCTCGGCGTACGCGACGCTGGCCAACTCCGGCGTCTATCACAAGCCGCATTTCGTGCAGAAGGTCGTCGACGCAGACGGCAAGGTGCTCTTCGACGCCTCGCAGCAGGACAACACCGGCGAACAGCGCATCGACAAGGCGGTGGCTGACAACGTCACCGCGGCGATGCAGCCGATCGCCGGCTGGTCCAACGGGCACAACCTGGCGGGTGGGCGGTCCTCGGCGGCCAAGACGGGCACCAACCAGCTCGGCGACACGGGCGCCAACCGCGACGCCTGGATGGTCGGCTACACCCCGTCGCTGTCGACGGCGGTGTGGGTGGGCACCACGTCGGGCACCAAGCCCCTGGTCAACGAGTGGGGCGGCCCGGTGTACGGGTCCGGTCTGCCGTCCGACATCTGGAAGGCGACGATGGACGGTGCGCTCAAGGGCACCGACAACGAGACGTTCCCGAAGCCGACCGACATCGGTGGTTATGCCGGTGTGCCGCAGGCGCCGCCGCCTCCGCCCGTCGCACCGGTGCCTCCGCCGCCATCGGAGACCGTGATTCAGCCGACGCTGGAGATCGCGCCCGGTGTCACCATTCCGTGGGGCCCGCCGACGACCGTCCCGCTGGGACCGCCCCCGGTCGGTGATCCCAACGCCCCGGTACCGCCGCCCGGTCCGCCGCCGCCACCGTGACGGAATCCGAAGAGCCGCAGACGGTTTCCCCGGTTCCACTGGCGCGTGATCTGCGCAGCGCCTACGAACGGGATCTGCCCAGCCGCACGGACGTGATCGGCTCGGCGTTGTCGCACACCATCGGTGGCCCGGTGGGTCGGCATGCGCTCATCGGGCGCGCGCGGTTCTTCACACCGTTGCGGGTGATGCTGGTGATCGGTGTCATCTTCCTGGCGCTGGGCTACTCGACCAAGGCCGCGTGCCTGCAGTCCACGAACACCGGTACCGCGGCCCAGCGCGTCGCCAACTGGCAGAACCAGCGCGCCTATTACGAGTTCTGCTATTCGGACACGGTCCCGCTCTACACGGCGGAACTGTTGAGCCAGGGCAAGTTTCCGTACAAGTCCAGCTGGGTGGACACCGACAGCACCGGCAAGCCCAACGTGCAGTACGACGGCAGCCCGGCGATCCGCTACATGGAATATCCGGTCCTGACGGGCATCTACCAGTACCTGTCGATGACGCTGGCCAAGACGTACTCGGCGCTCACCAAACTGGTGTCGTTGCCGTTGGTCGCCGAGGTGGTGATGTTCTTCAACATCTCGGCGTTCGGGCTGGGGCTGGCGTGGCTGGCCACGGTGTGGGCGACGGCCCTGCTGGCCGGGCGGCGGATCTGGGATGCGGCGCTGGTCGCGGCGTCCCCGCTGGTGATCTTCCAGATCTTCACCAACTTCGACGCGCTGGCCGCGGCGTGCGCGGCAGGCGCGATGCTGGCGTGGGCGCGCCGAAGACCCGCGGTGGCCGGGGTGCTCATCGGTGTCGGGGTGGCGCTGAAGCTCTACCCACTGCTGTTGATGGTGCCGCTGGTGATCCTGGCGGTGCGCACCGGCCGGTGGCGCGCGGTGGGGACGACGGCGCTGGCGGCGGTGGGCACCTGGATTCTGGTGAATCTGCCTGTGCTGCTGCTGTTCCCGCGCGGGTGGTCGGAGTTCTTCCGGCTCAACACCCGCCGCGGTGACGATATGGATTCGCTGTACAACGTCGTGAAGTCGTTCACCGGGTGGGGTGGATTCGACCCGCATCTCGGATTCTGGGAGCCCCCCTCGGTGACCAATGCGGTGACGGCCCTGCTGTTCGCGTTGTGCTGTGTGGGTATCGCGTACGTCGCGCTGACGGCGCAGCACCGGCCGCGGGTGGCGCAGTTGGCGTTCCTGGTGGTGGCCGCCTTCCTGCTGACCAACAAGGTGTGGAGCCCGCAGTACTCGCTGTGGCTGGTGCCGCTGGCGGTGCTGGCGCTGCCGCACCGGCGGATCCTGCTGGCCTGGATGACGATCGACGCGCTGGTGTGGATACCGCGGATGCTGTTCCTGTTCGGGGAGCAGAACCGCGGGCTGCCCGAACAGTGGTTCACCGCGACGGTGCTGCTGCGCGATATCGCCGTGTTCGCACTGATCGCCCTGGTGATCCGGCAGATCTACCGCCCCGAGCTGGACCTGGTCCGCTATCACGGGCGCATCGACGACCCGTCCGGCGGGGAGTTCGAGGGTGCGCCGGATGCGTTCCCGAAGTGGCTGCCAGCGCGGGTGCGTCCGCGTGCGCCACTCGTCGGCCCCGAGCCCGCCCCGGCCCCCGATCTGGAAAGTGCGGTTTCGTCCGCGACACACCGCTGACGATGTACCGGGCCGCACAAATGCGGTTCCTATCCGCGATTTCGCAGATCAGCGGCCCCACCTGTAACCTGGGCGGGTTGCCGACGCAGGCGACCCTCCTGCCACGGATACGCCGTGGCCGCAACGACCATAGGAGGTGATGGGTTTCTCATGCGTCCATACGAAGTCATGGTCATTCTCGACCCCACACTTGACGAGCGCACCGTAGCTCCCTCGCTGGAGACGTTCCTGAACGTCATCCGCAAGGACGGCGGTTCCGTCGACAAGGTCGACATCTGGGGCCGCCGCCGGCTGGCGTACGAAATCGCCAAGCACGCCGAGGGCATCTACGCCGTTGTCGATCTCAAGGCCGAGCCCGCCACGGTGTCCGAGCTCGATCGTCAGCTGAACCTGAACGAGTCCGTGCTGCGGACCAAGGTGATGCGGACCGACAAGCACTAGGTCGATACACCCCGCCGATGTCGGGTGCGTTGCGTAGGCTCGCGCCCAACATAGGCTGCCCACTGCCCAGGAGGACCTCGTGGCTGGTGACACTGTCATCACCGTTATCGGAAACCTGACCGCCGACCCGGAATTGCGGTTCACGCCGTCCGGCGCGGCTGTCGCCAACTTCACGGTGGCGTCCACTCCCCGGACGTTCGACCGTCAGACCAATGAGTGGAAGGACGGCGAAGCGCTGTTCCTCCGCTGCAACATCTGGCGGGAGGCGGCCGAGAACGTGGCCGAGAGCCTCACCCGGGGCTCGCGCGTCATCGTCAGCGGTCGGCTCAAGCAGCGGTCCTTCGAAACCCGTGAGGGCGAGAAGCGCACCGTCGTGGAGCTCGAGGTCGACGAGATCGGCCCGTCGCTGCGATACGCGACGGCCAAGGTCAACAAGGCCAGCCGCGGTGGCGGTGGCGGCGGCGGTGGTGGATTCGGCGGCGGATCGAGTCAGCCGCGCAGTGCGGAGCCGAAAGACGATCCGTGGGGCAGTGCTCCCGCGGCGGGCTCCTACAGCGGCGCTGACGAAGAACCGCCCTTCTGACAAACACTGACAGATTTTTGAACTGAGAAAGAGATAGACCCATGGCCAAATCCTCAGGCACCAAGCGGCGCCCGGCTCCGGAAAAGCCGGTCAAGACCCGCAAGTGCGTGTTCTGCTCCAAGAAGGGCAAGGGGCAGGACATCAACTACAAGGACACCGCGCTGCTGCGCACCTACATCAGCGAGCGCGGCAAGATCCGTGCCCGCCGGGTGACCGGCAACTGCGTCCAGCATCAGCGCGACGTCGCCGTCGCGGTGAAGAACGCCCGCGAGGTGGCTCTGCTGCCCTTCGGTTCGTCGACGCGGTAAGGGAGGAACCACATCATGAAGCTCATTCTCACCGCTGAGGTGGACCACCTGGGTGTCGCAGGCGACGCCGTCGATGTGAAGGACGGCTACGGCCGTAACTTCCTGCTCCCGCGCGGGCTGGCCATCGTGGCCACCCGTGGCGCCGAGCGGCAGGCCGACGAGATTCGTCGCGCCCGCGAGACCAAGGAAGTTCGTGGCGTCGAGCACGCTAACGAACTGAAGATCGCCATCGAGGCGCTCGGCCCGGTTGCTCTGGCCGTCCGTGCCGGCGAGGGCGGCAAGCTGTTCGGTTCGGTCACCCAGGCCACCGTGGTCGCGGCCATCAAGAAGGCCGGCGGCCCGAACCTGGACAAGCGCACCGTCGAACTGCCGAAGGCGCACATCAAGTCGACCGGAACGCATCCGGTCAGCGTGAAGCTGCACCAGGGCGTGACCATCTCGGTCCCGCTCAACGTCGTCGCCGAGTAAGCTCGACACCTTCGCACACCAGTGCAACGCCCGGGTGGAAGCCCCAAACTTCCCACCCGGGCGTTGCTGTGTCTCCAGCGAACGCATCTCGCCGTTCGGCTCCAGCAACGGCAACCGGCTGTTAACCTCGTCGGCTCTCAAGCGCAACGCAACACGCCCGAGATGGCAACCCCGCCCGACACGCCGTGATAATTTGCATCCACAACATTGGACACTTCAGCGGTAGCCTTGACCTGCGGGTTGTTTGATTACCGGTGAGTTTATCCACAAGTTCTCCCCATGCACTCAACATCGTTGTCCACGGCTGTCCACACGCCATCCACACCCTTATCAACAGGCCGGATTGCGCAACCCTCAGCAACGTCTAATGTTGGCCGTCGCTAGGCGGTGGAGCCGAACCCCGGCCGGGTTTGTCGGTGTCGCGTCCTACTGTCATGGCAGCTAACACCGAACGTATGTTCGGTGACAAACGGAGGGTGGGGACGCTTAGTGGCTGTCGTGGACGATCTCGGTCATCACGGTATGAGCGAG
This sequence comes from Mycobacterium sp. P2_H7, assembly GCF_056403275.1. Lineage (NCBI taxonomy): Bacteria > Bacillati > Actinomycetota > Actinomycetes > Mycobacteriales > Mycobacteriaceae > Mycobacterium > Mycobacterium sp. P2_H7. Next base: position 175,892 of record NZ_JBFUFU010000003.1, read on the forward strand.
CCGCCCAGCGAGGATTTCGGGCGCCAGCCCCCGCAGGACATGGCGGCCGAACAGGCTGTCCTGGGCGGCATGCTGCTCAGCAAGGACGCCATCGCCGACGTCCTCGAGCGGATGCAGCCCGGCGACTTCTACCGGCCTGCGCACCAAGACGTCGCCGACGTCATTCTCGGGCTCTACGACCGAGGTGAGCCGGCCGACGCCGTGACCGTCGCCGCCGAGCTGGACCGGCGCGGGCAGCTGCGCCGCATCGGTGGCGCGCCGTATCTGCACACGTTGATCTCCACCGTGCCCACGGCGGCCAACGCCGGCTTCTACGCCACCATCGTGGCCGAGAAGGCCCTGCTGCGCCGGCTGGTGGAGGCCGGCACCCGCGTCGTGCAGTACGGCTACGCAGGAGCCGACGGCGCCGATGTGCACGACATCGTCGACCGCGCCCAGGCCGAGATCTACGACGTGACCGACAAGCGCAGCCAGTCCGAGGACTTCGTCCCGCTGGAGGAACTGCTGCAACCAACGATGGACGAGATCGATGCCATCGCCTCGGCCGGTGGCATGGCCCACGGTGTGCCCACCGGGTTCATCGACCTGGATGAGGTCACCAACGGGCTGCACGGGGGTCAGATGATCATCGTCGCGGCGCGGCCTGGCGTGGGAAAGGCGCTGTCGCTGGATACCCCGCTGCCGACGCCGACCGGCTGGACCACCATGGCCGATGTCAGCGTGGGTGATGAACTGATCGGCGACGATGGCCTGCCCACCAGGGTGGTCGCCACGACCGAGGTGATGCTGGGTCGGCCCTGCTACGAGGTCGAGTTCTCCGACGGCACCGTGATCGTCGCCGACGAACAGCATCAGTGGCTCACCGATACCCGAGCGTCACGCAGGTCGTCTCGTGCTGCCGCCGAGATCCGGACCACCGGCGAAATCCTGGAGACCCTGCGGTGCCCCACGTCAGATCGCCGGATCAACCATTCGGTGGTCAACGCCGAACCACTCGTCGCTCCGGCGGCAGAGCTTCTCGTCCCGCCGTACACCCTGGGAGCCTGGCTCGGTGACGGGACGACCGCCGCCGCGCAGATCACCTCTGCTGATCCCGAGATCGTGATGCGGATCGAAGGCGAGGGAATCGTGGCGCAGCCGTCGAGCGCCGCGCCCATGCGCTATCAGCTGAAGCTGCCGGCCGGTGTCGACGTCGAAGCGCGTGCGTGCGTGGTGTGCGGCGAGCAGTTTGTCCCACAGACCAGCCAGGTCCGTACCTGCGGACGGCGCTGCGGCGGGGCCGCCCGCGGGACCGCTCAGGTGCCCGCCCCGACGTGCTCCCATTGCGGCGGAACGTCCTGCGGACTGGTGTTGTGCCAGCAGTGCCGCAACGCTGTAGGCACCCTGCAGGCGCGGCTGCGCACCGTTGGGGTTTTGGGCGACAAGCACATTCCGATGCAGTACCTGCGTGCTTCGCAGGCGCAGCGGCGCGCCCTCCTAGCCGGTCTGCTGGACACCGACGGCACGGTGACCCATGGCGGTTCGGTGCAGTTCTCGGTCACCAACCGTCGCCTGGTCACCGACGTCGCCGAGTTGATCGTGAGCCTCGGCTACCGCTGCCAGCTGTCGACGAAGCGGGTCCGCGGCCGCAGCGAGGAATCGTCGGTCGCCTACACGCTGACCTTCGCCACCGACGATATGGTCTTCGGTCTCGAGCGGAAAGCGTTGCTGCACAAGGAACGTCGTGCCACGTGCGGCCCGGCCCGCCATAATTCACGTTTCATCGTGGACGTGCGCCAGGTCGAGTCGGTGCCGGTCCGGTGCGTCGAGGTGGACAACGACAGCCACATGTATCTGGCCTCGCAGGCCATGGTGCCGACCCACAACTCCACGCTAGGACTCGATTTCATGCGGTCCTGCTCCATCAAGCACCGGATGGCCAGCGTCATCTTCTCGCTGGAAATGAGCAAGTCCGAGATCGTCATGCGCATGCTGTCTGCGGAGGCGAACATCAAGCTCGGCGATATGCGCTCGGGCAAGATGAACGACGACGACTGGACCCGGCTGGCGCGCCGGATGAGTGAGATCAGTGAGGCGCCGCTCTACATCGACGATTCGCCGAACCTCACCATGATGGAGATCCGGGCGAAGGCGCGGCGGCTCAAGAAGAAGGCCGATCTGCGCCTCATCGTCGTCGACTACATGCAGCTGATGAGCTCGGGCAAGAAGTACGAATCACGTCAGCAGGAAGTCTCGGACTTCTCCCGAAGCCTGAAGCTGATGGCCAAGGAACTGCACGTGCCCGTGGTGGCGATCAGCCAGCTCAACCGTGGCCCGGAGCAGCGCACCGACAAACGGCCGCAGGTGTCCGACCTTCGTGAGTCGGGATCGCTGGAGCAGGACGCCGACATGATCATCCTGCTGCACCGTCCGGACGCCATCGACCGCGACGACCCGCGCGGCGGCGAGGCCGACCTGATCCTGGGTAAGCACCGTAACGGCCCGACCGCGAATATCACTGTGGCACACCAGCTTCACCTGTCGCGGTTCACGAACATGGCGAGGTAGGTCGCAGCACTTGTGGCTTCCCGAGTTCTATGTCCATATCCCAGATCAAATGTCCACCCGATGTCCAATTGGACATGGAAGTGGGATTTTTGCCGGGAGCCCAGAGTTCTTGTCGGTCTCCGCTGGGCGTCTTGTCGAAAGCAGCGAGATGGATCAGGCCGACGAAGGCCGCGGTGTCGTGAACACGTCATCGAAGTCGTAACGAAGAAAAAGCGACCACAGCGACGTCCAGGCGTTTGCTGTCGCGCGTACCGTCGATAGAACGGTGTCGCTGGTCCAGGCGGACGTCGCAGGGGAGCAAGAGGGGCGCCTCGCCCTAAGGTGTAGTCGCATCCTTGGTCCCGACGGCGTGGTGCTCGCTGCAGCAGGCCGCCAGACTGTCGGAGGCCGTCATTGCCGACATCGAACCGCGCTCGCGACCGTTCGATCGGTGCGGCTGGGATGCCCGCAGGTTATTCAACATGTTCGTATTGCGCTATCTGCCAGTCTGGCCGTGTAATGGTCAGATAGGTGAGGTCGGTCGTTTCAATATGGTGGGCGATCTTCGCTTCCACCACGACGACGTCCTTTTCGCTTACGTCGTACTCCTCATCGCCGATGATGAACTTTGCAGTTCCTCTGACAATGAAATAGATTTCATTGGTCTCTCTGTTGAGGTGCTGACCAGCCTGGGGGCTCCTCATCGTCAGTGTCTGATATGACACACCTACTTCTTTATTCAGAAAGTATTTCCATATCGTGCCTTCTGGTGTGTTTATTTCTCTTGAGTTGCTGAATGGGATATGCATGTTTCCCCCTGTAGTTGTTTTGATTATTTTCTTCTATTCTTGAGCGCATCCGACAATTCGCTCCACCGCCCGACGACGCAACGGCTAGCTCACCACCTGAGATGCCCTGAGCGTCTCCGAAGCGGAAGCTAATCGTGAGTGAAGCATTCCCAGATCCCGATCACGTCGACAAGTTGGCCGTGCGTAGTTAGGCCGGCCTCGATGTGCGAGTCGTCGTGGCGTGCGCCGAAGGAGGGACCGTGCCCTTCGACGTCGCGTGATTGTCCGACCCTGACTGCGCTGCCACCAATTTTCGAGCCACCGGAACTAGCGGAGTGCTCTGTGCCCAGGGAACGGGGAATTCCCCGGGCTCCCATCCCTGGTTATCCGGTGTTGGGCGCGGCTGTGGTTGTTGGCACGCGGATTGTCGGGCCGTGGGTCAGACGGTCCGACCGGCCACGTTGACGGGCGTGGCGGCAGCCAGTGCTGCGCGCAGCGCGTCCTTGGACACAGGTGCACCTGGGGTGCTGGTGGATTGCTCCCAGGAGACGTTCGGATCTGACAGGTAGATCTGTGTGTAGGCGGCCGATTCGGGTTCGAAACGCCATGTCTGCGAGGCTGGTTCGACGTTGAGGGTGTCGAATCCGAGGCGGTCGATGAGATCTGCTGCCAGGTCGAGCGCGCCGGCATCGTCACTGGCGATGGGCAACGCGGTCCGGTCTGGCGCACCGGATGGTCGGGCCAGTTCCGGGATGTGGTTGGCCAGGATATTGCTGAAGGCCTTCACCAGCAGCGCGCCGGGAAGAAATTTCTGGGCGAGCTGCAGTTGGGTGTATTGGCCAGAATCCAGTTCTGGGATGCGGCCGTCGCGCGAGGGATAGTAGTTGCCGGTGTCGAGCACTGTCTTTCCGCGCAACAGTCCCTCGGGGAGGTTGGCGTAGGCCGACATCGGAACACTGAGCAGCACGGCCGCCCCGGCATGCGCTGCCTCGTCGATCGTGCCCGCTGTGGCGTGCGCACCCAACTCGCCGACCAGATTGGCGAGGCTGTCGGGTCCTCGCGAATTGGCGAGGATGACGTCTATGTCGGCGGCTACGGCCAGCCGGGCCACGGCCGATCCGATGTTTCCGGATCCGATGATGCCTACGGTGGTCATTTTGTGCTCCGCTTCTTCTGGTTGTTGGTGGGGTCGGTGTTTGTGGAGGCAGGGATGGCGCCACGTGCCCGACGATCGGTGGTGTGGGGTGCTGGGCCGTGCCGGCCCGCCGTCGGAAACGTCTTGGTGTCCCAGTGGTTCGATGGCGAAGGGCAGTCGTGTCTTCGCCAAGGACCCGTGACGGAGCACTAGTGGTCGAGGAGGCTGTGCAGACCTGCCGTCGCGCGATAGAGGGCCACGAGGTCCTCGAAGATCGATGGAGTTGGCTGCCAGGACGCGATGATCGCCAGAAGCGCTTCGCGTCGTGCCGAAACGACATCGGGGTTGGCCAGGGTCAGGGCTGTCCGGATCTGTTCGGCGTTGAGTTCGGTGCAGTACGCGGGCGCCCCCATCGCCAGTCGCCACGTGTCGTCAGCAGTTCCTGCATCGATGGGGTCGAATCCGGTGTCGTTCACCAACCCCATGACTGTGTGCTTGGCAACATGGTCGGTTCCCGCCACGGGTGCCGCCAGCCGGTCGGTGTCACCTTGTGGCCGCCCCTTGGCCGCAAGCGTCGTTTGTACGAGCGTGTTCCACGCCCGGATGACCGGGCGTCCGAACTGCTGTTCCAGCCACAGGCCTTCGGGCTTGCCGGCTTCGATCTCCTCGTTGCGACCGTCGCGATGCGGGTAGTAGTTGGATGTGTCGGCGAGCGGCACGTGATGCGGCAGTCGACCGATGACACCGGCGATATCTGCCATGTTGCCGAACGGAATGCAGGTGATGAGCACGTCAACGTCGCGCGTGATGTCCTCGAGAGCGACCGCAGTAGCTCCCGATCTCTTGCTGAGCTCGGTGATGCTCTGCGGCCCACGGGTATTCGCGACTTGAACGAGATGTCCGGCCGCGCTCAGCTTGCCGGTAAGGGTGGCTCCGATATTGCCGGTGCCGATGATGCCGATTCTCATGGTGCTCATTTCTCCAGGTCACACGGACGTTTGTCCTCGCACACCCGCAGGCGAGTGTCCGCGGTCACCGAACCGGAGGGCTCAGGTCGGCGCTGGCGGGTGTACTGGTTCAGGGTGGCACCCGCCGGCAGTGGAGCGCGATGACAAAAGAGGTCGTGATCATTACCCTGAGGGTCATGAACCGCATCGAGGTCCGCGAGCTCGAGTACTTCTTGGCCGTCGCCGACACGCTGCATTTCGCCCGTGCCGCTGAGAACCTCGGCATCGCATCGCCCCCGCTGTCGCGAGCGATCGCACGACTCGAGCGACGACTCGGTACTGCTCTGTTTGAAAGGACCAGCCGTCGTGTCGAGCTCACAGCAGCGGGTCGGGTGTTCAAAGTCGAGGCCCGCAACACTCTGCGTTGCCTGGACCGAGCCGTCCGCCGGACCCAGCAATTCGGGGTTGGTGCGCTGCGCATAGCGACTCCGCCGGGAACGGGCGCGGGCCTGCTGCGGGAAGCCGTCCGTGGCTATCTTGCCCGCTTCGGCCACGGCACCGTCGAGCTGGTGTTCACCACGGACCAGGCCTGTGCGGTGCGCGAGGGCCGCGCCGACGTCGCCCTTATCTGCGCAGCGGGCGACCTGACCGGTCTGCATGCGCACAGTCTCGCTCCCGAACGCCCGGTCGTGCTCGTTCCGGCGGACCACCCCTTCGCGATCCAGGGCACGGTGACCCTGGCGCGCTTGCTTGAGGACCCGGCGTACACAGCGGACCTACCTTCGGTCGGCCTGGATGCCCTCATCGATATGGTCGCCACCGGACAACTGCTCGCCGTTGTCGGCGACAGCGCCGTCGACCGGCTCGGAGGGCATGTCGTCGCCATCCCCGTGGCCGGGCTGCCGGTGATCGATGTCCAGTTGGCTTGGCCTGCCGACGCACACGACCAACGCATCGCCGGCTTGGTGGACATGGTCGAGCAACGTCAACGCCGCTCGCACGCGGCGACAGCAGTACGTGCTCCCCTCACCGTTGTGCAATAGCCCTGCGGGCCTCGCGCTGGGGGAGAGCCGTTCTGCCACAGCGGCTCTCACGACCTGCTTGATGTTCATGACCCGTGGACAGGTGGCGCGCCGCCGACCGTTTTTTGGCGATTAGCTTAGCGGCGCAGGTTTTTCGGGTGAGTCAGACGTTTGCGGTATGCCGTTGTGCCGATGGTCGTACCCGGAGAGGTTCCAGTACGCGGTCCTCGGAACGCTGAGCAGCAGGGCCGTGCCGCCGCGCGCGGCATCTTCGATCGTGCAAGCCGTGGCGTGTGGTTCCAGCTCGTCGACGAGATTCGCGAGACTGTTGGGTCCTCGCGATTTGGCAAGGATGACGTCGATGCCATGCGAGCCGGAGGTGGCAGCCACGCAGCGGCAGGCCGGCGTCAGTAGTTGCTGAGCATCGCCAGAACGTCGTCGTAGGAGCCGTTGGCTTCCGCGTTGCGTAGAAAGCGGGCTCGCTCGACGACCAGTTCGGTGGCGTCGGGATTCTGGGCGAGGAGTTCGAGGGTCTCGGTGAGGAATTCGTCCAACGGCATGGCCTGGTCGTCGTCCTGCTGGCCCAGCAGCGTGGTGCGCACGTTCGGCGGGATGACTTCGATGACGTGAACGCCGCTGTGCGCGAGTTGGATGCGCAGGCTCTGGGTGAAGGAGTGCAGAGCGGCCTTGGTGGCGCTGTAGGTGGGTGTGATGGGGAACGGCACGAACGCGAGCGCGGACGTCACATTCATCACCACGGCGTCGGCCTTGTTCACGAGCTGGGGCAGGAAGGCGTAGGTCATCCGGATTGTGCCGAGCAGGTTGATCGTCACGTGTTTCTCGGCGGTCTGCAGTCCGGCGGGGTCCAGGACAGTTTCCTGCAGCATGATTCCCGCGTTGTTGATCAACACGTTCAATTCGGGGTGGCTAGCCGCCAGCGTGTCGCGGGCTCGGGCGATCGAGTCGGGGTCCTCGACGTCGAGTAGGAGCGCGTCGATTCCGGGGTGGGCGGCGGTGATCTCGTCGAGGAGGTTCTTGCGCCGTCCGGCGACGATCACCGTATTGCCCGCCTCGTGCAGGCGCAGGGCGAGGCCCAGCCCGATACCGGAGGTGCCGCCGGTGATCAGAATGGTGTTGCCGGTGATTTTCATTTGTTCTCGCTCCTTGGTTCTTCGGGACCGCTGAGGTCCCACAGCGTCGAGGGTGTCGACGGAGGCTCGGATCGGACTGGCCACGATGGGTCGGCCGTGTTTCGCGCCTACCGCGGGATGTGTGAATCACGTACACCTGCGGGTGAATTCGAGATTGGTGGACGGCGTGAGCCCAGGCCGCCCCTGCGTTCGAGCATCGCTGCGAGCCGCAAGAGGGTCGATTCGTCGAACCATGACGCCACGAGTTGGATGTTGATCGGTAGGTGCTCTGAGCTGATGCCGTAGGGGACTGAGAGGGCGGGAAGTCCGGTGAGGTTGAAGGGAGATGTCGCGGCCATGACATGCGTCCATGGGACGGTGACGCCGTCGACGACGAACTCCTCGGACCCGTGCGGCAGGGCGGTCACGGGGTTGACCGGACACAGGAGAACGTCGTAGTCGCTGAAGTAGCCGGTGAATGCTGATCGCAGTGTCTCCGTTGCCCGTCTGGCGTCACGGATGTGGTCCAGTGTCGGGCTTGGTACCGCCATGATCGCGGAGCCGGATGCGGACAGATCTCCCTCCCGCCCGGCGGCCAAAGACGTGATGTACGCGACTAATTCGCCGTAGATCAGCGCCGTCAACGCTGTCGGCGCATCCGCCTCTTTGAGAAAGGGAACCCCGAGTTGCTCGACGTGGCACCCGAGATCGGCCAGCCGTGCCGCCGCGTCGGCAACTGTCGCGGTGATTTCGGGATCGACGGGTCCGAAGGCATCGTCGGAGACCCAGCCCACGCGCAGGGCCCGCCCGGGGATCCGCGTGGCGCTTGCGTCAAAGTGCCTGGGGTGCACTGCGTATCCATCGAGACCGTCGGGCCCGCTGAGGATGGAATAGGTCAGCGCTACGTCACCCACGGTGCGCGCCATCGGGCCGACGTGCCACCAGGCCGACGTCATCGGCGCGAAGTGGCCCGTGAACGGGATGCGACCGTGGGTGGCCTTGAGTCCGGCAATCCCGGTGAACGCGGCCGGCCCTCTGACAGAGATGGCCACATCGCTGCCGATACCCAGCGGAGACATGCCGGCCGCGATGGCCGCGGAGTCTCCGCCGGATGATCCGCCGGGGGTGCGATCCAGGTTCCAGGGATTGTTGGTGCGGCCGGTGACCAGATTGTCGGTTTCGGTGGCTGAGGAGAACTCGGGGAGATTGGTTTTGGCGAGCAGAATGCCGCCGGCAGCTTTCATCCGTGCCACGGCGGTCGCGTCGCGGGCCGGAATGTTGCCCGCGAAGATCGTGGAGCCGTGTTGGGTGAGCACGCCGGCGGTGTCCAGGCAGTCCTTCACGGTGAACGGAACGCCGTGCAACGGCCCAAGCGGAACATCGGCACGCACAGCAGCGTCTGCGGTGTCGGCGGCACGTAGGGCGTCATCGGCCCTCAGCGTCACGATCGCGTTGATGGATGGGTTGACCTCGGCGATGCGATCGAGGTGGGCCTGCACGACATCGCGGGACGACATCTGCCGGCTCGCTATCAGTGCCGCCATCGCGGTCGCGTCCGCGTAGTGCAGCGGGCCGGGATCGTGGGCCAGTGCTGCAGTAGTAGTCGGCATGAGACGTCCTTCGTTGTCGGCGCGTGCATCGCGGACAGTTACCTACCTGCCACATGGTAGGGAGGTTAGTCGCCGAGGCGGTCACTGTCTACCTGCCGATTGGTAGGCTGTCTGACGTGCGGAAGGAAAGGGTGGCGCGTTGAATACGATCGAAGTCACCACGCGGGACAGGATCTTGGCATCGGGCCGGCGCGTCGCTCAGGCGCGAGGCTATGGCGGCCTGAGCTTTCGGGATCTGGCGGAAGATGTGGGCATCAAGGCGGCGAGCGTCTACCACTACTTTCCGAGCAAGGCGGAACTCGGTGCGGCGTTGGCGCGCAGGTACTGGGAGGACGCCGAGGCTGGCCTCGGCGCGATCGCGATGCAGGCCTCCGATCCGCTGGAAGCGCTGTCACGCTACCCCGAGCTATTCCGCGCGGCACTGATCGAGGACAACCGAATGTGCATGTGCAGCTTCATGGCCGCGGAGTACGACGACCTACCGGAACTGGTACGCACCGAAGTGTGCACATTCGCCGATGTCAACGTCGCCTGGCTGGCAATCACTCTGCAGAACGCGGGGGTCGTCGAGGCCGCCGGCAGCGAATCGCGTGCCCGCGCAATCTATGCCGCGGTCGCCGGCGCGCAACTCATCGCCCGCGGTCACTCGGACGTCTCGTTCTACGACTCGTTGATCGCCAGCTTCCGCGAGACGGGCCTACTGCCGATTTAGTCGCACAAGCAGGGCGCTCCGCGGGCCGACTCAGAGATGGCTGGCATCTGCGAGGAGGAGCACAAAGCCAACATCTTGGTTGCCGCCCATGGGTCCTGTTGGCGCTCCGCGCCGGCCGCGCAGCCACCACGGCAACCACCAAGTTCCTGGCGGCCCTCGACCCAAGCAGGCGCCTGCCGAAGCTCAAGGGCAAACAACCTCTTCCCTGAGATGGAGCGGCGGCTAAGAAAACAGAGCGGTCAGGTATCTAGTGTGCTAGCCTATTGATGACAAGTAACTCGGTCGCTAGGGGAAGTGGTGAGACGATGCCGGAAACATCGCGTGGTCACCTGGGTCGCCAACTGTCGTTCGCGCTGTACGGCGCCGCCAACCGGATGATCCGTCAGCACAAGCCAATCCTGGAACCGCTCGGGTTGACGTTTCCTCAGTACCTCGTAGTAGTGGCGCTACTCGACGGCGCGCCGCTACCAGTGGGCGCTCTAGGAGCGCGCCTTGACATGGACACGGGCACCATCACACCGTTGGTGAAACGGTTGGAAACCATCGGCATGGTCACCCGGACCCGGGACGTCGCCGACGAACGGCGGGTGTTCGTCGATCTGACAGACCGCGGCCGCGCCCTGGAACCCGAGATCCGCGGCGTCACCGACCACATCAAATCAGCCTGCCAACTTACCGACGACGGTATCGACGAGCTTCGGCGCACGCTTGAAGCACTCGGACATCCCGCTGGCGACTAGGTCCGGCATCTCAGAAAGGGAAACAATCATGAAGATCGGAATCATCGGCGTCGGACATATCGGCAAGACGCTCAGCCAGCGGCTGGCCGCCGCCGGACACGACGTCAAGGTGGCCAACTCGCGCGGCCCGGAAACCATCTCAGCTGACACGCTGCGCACCGGGGCGCGGGCCGTACCGGCCTCCGAGGCCGCAACGGACGTCGAGGTCCTTATTCTCTCCACCCCTCTGAACCGCATTCCCGATATCGCACCGATCGTGGCCGGCGCAGCACCGGACACCGTCGTCATCGACACCTCCAACTACTACCCGGCCAGGGACACCCAGATCCAGGCCATCGAGGACGGCCAGATCGAAAGCCACTGGGTGGCAGAACAACTCGGCCGCCCCGTGGTGAAGGCCTGGAACGCCATCGGGTCGGGCTCATTCGCCAACAAGAACACCCCACCAGGAACGCCGGGCCGCATCGCGATCCCCGTTGCCGCTGATGACGCCACGTCGCGGGCCCTGGGCATCGCCCTGGTCGAGGACACCGGTTTCGACGGTTTCGACGCCGCAGGGCTGGACCAGTCGTGGCGCCAGCAGCCCGGGACACCGGCCTACTGCACCGATCTGACCAGTGACGAGATGCCGTCCGCGCTGGCCACTGCCGATGCTGCCCGATCACCCAAACGCCGCGACATCGGCATGGCCGCCGTCGCTGAACGGTTTGGCGCCGACGGAACCAACCCTGACGAAGACTACGGCGTGCGTCTCAACCGCGTCCTCAACATGTGACAGTGCCCGTTGCCCGGCGCGGCGCCGTGTCGCGGCCTAAGTAGGACGTGGCGGTCGGCGGGCGCTCATGAGTTCGCAAACGACATTGAGAACGGAAGATCATGCATTCCCAAGGAACCAGCTCGGCAGCGACACCGCACAATGCGGGCAGACCTGGCCTCGGATCGTTCGGTGTGTGGACGGTGAATCCCATCTCCCCGCAGACCGCCCAAGAGATCGAAAGGCTGGGCTACGGGGCGGTGTGGGTCAGTAGCGCCGCGCCCACCGACCTGTCCTGGGTGGACCCCATCTTCGATCGCACCGCGATGCTGAAGGCCGCGACCGGGATCATCAACATCTGGAACTCGCCGGCCGGACCCGTGGCAGAGGCGTTCCACCGACTCGACGACCGCTACCCAGGCCGTTTCCTGCTGGGCATCGGGGCAGGGCACCGCGAAGCCATCTCGCAGTGGGAGAAGCCCTTCGACGCCCTCRACGCCTACCTCGATAACCTGGACCGCTACGGTGTGCCCGCTCACCGACGGGTCCTCGCCGCCCTCGGCGACGGAATCCTCAAGCTTTCCGCGCGGCGCGGGGCGGGCGCGCACCCCTATCTCACCACCCCAGAGCACACCGCTCGCGCCCGCGAGGTAATGGGGCCGGCGGCCTTCTTGGCGCCGGAGCAAAAAATCGTGTTGTCTGACAACACCGCCCAGGCCCGCGCAGTGGGCCGCGACGTCCTGGAAATGCCTCTGGGACTGGCCAATTACCGCAACAGCTGGAAACGCCTGGGCTTCGGCGACGACGACGTCACCAAACCCGGCAGCGACGCACTCGTCGATGCCATCATCGCTTACGGGGCGGCCGATCAGGTAGCTGAACGCCTGCACCGGCACCGTGCAGCCGGTGCCGACCACGTCGCCATTCAGGTCATCGGCACCAACGACGTGCTGCCGGCGCTGACCACTTTGGCTCCAGCACTAGGTCTTTCGCCACAACACTGACGCCAAGGCGACCGAAGTGAAGGTGGGCTAGCAACGCTCCTTCGCGATCCTGAATCGCGAGTGATCGCTGACCGCACACGAAACCGAGAAGAACGGAGAGCACCGTGACCACACTGGGCATCATCGGAAGTGGGAACATCGGCACGGCCGTGGCAAGGCTGGCAACAGCGGCCGGCATCAACGTGGTCATCGCCAACTCGCGAGGGCCCGAAAGTCTCGCCGAGCTGGTCGGCGAACTGGGGACCCACGCCACAGCCGCCACGACAGAGGATGCGGCCAGCAGCGGCGCCGCCGTCCTGCTCAGCATCCCCCTCTCGGCCTACCGCGGGCTTCCCGAAGGCCTGCTCAGCGGGAGGACGGTCCTCGACACCGGCAACTACTATCCCTCGCGCGAGGGACGGATCCCCGAACTGGACGCTGGCCAGTACACCCAACTTCAGCTCGCCCAGAAGTTGCTTCCCGGCGCCGCCTTGGTGAAGGCCTTCAGCAATATCCTCGCCCACCACATCCCCCTACTCGCCCGACCATCCGGTGCACCAGACCGCACCGCGTTGCCTATCGCCGGCGACAACGCCGAAGCGCTTGACCTCGCCGCCGGCTTGATCGACCGCCTCGGATTCGACACTCTCAACGCCGGAGATGCCTCGCAGACATGGCGTTTCGAGCCCGAATCGGCCGGATACACCCAGATCTACTTGTCCGACCCGACCGTGCCCCCCGAGAACTTCATGACCGCCCCGCCAGCGCCCGTCTCCACCGACACCTTGCGCGCAGCACTCGCGTCGGCCACGCGGGTGAACGTGGCCGACCGGACCGCCTGACCGACGGATCAAAAAGACGCTTGGCGTTCAGTCCACGGCGAAGCCACTTTCCGAGAGGTCTTACGGGCGATCTTCAAAGCCGTGATGTCAGCGGCAGTGCTGACTCAGCATGTCGAGTCCAACCTGGCCACCAGCGCGGAGTCGGCCGCCGATCCCGGGGTCGGTCGCCCAATACCCCGTGCGCCAACACCAGACGGTGACACCACCGCAACCGCCCAGCTGCGGACGACGCCAAAGAAGGGAAGTGATTGCTCGATGCCCCAGCACTCTCAGGCCGAAACGGTCGAACTGGAAACTGTCGAACTACTGCACGGACAGGCAGTCGCTGATGACGCCGATGTCGGCTTTACGCTTTCGGGCGTCTCAGGAAAAGACAGTGCTGCCTATGCGCTCGCAGACGATCAGGTCTCCAACTACACGTTGAGCGCTGACTCTTTGCCTCAGGACGACGTGCCGTCCGGGACGTATTACCACTTCCGGTGGGTCAGTAACCGTGTGTACCCGGGTGTCACCAGAAGCGTGTACCTCTACGTTCCGCATGGCGGCGAGCAAGCTGAATCCCTACGCCTGACCCAAACTAGGCCGATAATCAGCCGCCTCTGCCTCAGCAGCGAGCAACGCAGTCAACTCGCCCTCCTGCTGGGCAACAAAGACACCGATCACCTGGCGGCACACCTCCGGCACAGTGACCCCCCGCGCATCAGCAATACGTTTCAGCCCGACGAGCGTTGACGTCGTCACATGAAACTGCACCGCGAACTGGCCACACGAACCATCTTCAGGCGGTGACCCCGGACCCACGACCACAGGACCATCGACCCCGAACTCGTCCACCTCAGCGCCCCGGACCCTCTGAACGCTCCCAGTACCAGAGTCGCCACCCACGCCATCGGCCGGGTCCCGGAGTTCCTCATGACTGAACAAACCCATTCGACCACGCTAGACCTCGCAGAAGTCTCGGGCAGAGAAGCGGGCGGCGACTGTGGCCACTTCCGCGCTAGGACAGAGATGACGCGTCGCAACTCACCTGGCCGTGCGTGGCTCATACGTTCACGCCATGGGTTCGGGCGTGAAGGTGACGTCGACATCGCCCACGGTCATCGTCACCTGCCCTTCCATCACCAGCACCTGCGCCGAAAACCGGCGGTCCACGGTCTCGGCCAGCTGCTGCACCGCGGCATGGGGTATCTGCACCACCGACAAGTTTTTCAATGCCGATACCTTCGGGGCGACGGTGCGCCGCCAGGTGGTCGCGCTGGAGGCGAACGGGAACAGCAGCACCTGATCGTGATCGGCTTGACTGGCCGCTTTGCCCAAGGCGCGCTCATCGGGCTGGCCGACATTGATCCACTCCACGATGCGGCCCGTATAGTCGGCGAGCCGCAGGTCCCGCGACTACAAGGAGGCTTTCGCCGCGCGACTCACCGAGACCGCGCGCGAGGCAGGCGCCGTCGATCCCGAACAACTCGGCGAACAATTGGCGCTGCTCCTGGATGGCGCCTCGGCCCGCAACCGGGTCCTCGACTCCGAAAGCTTCGCTACCGCCGCCGCCATCGCGGCTGTACTCGTCGACAACGCCATCCCTTCAGGAGCCCGACTCGGACGAGTGGACAGCGCCGAGGCCAATTCGTAGCCTGTCCGAGGAATACAAGGCGGGCCTGGATCGGTCCCTGCAGCGAAGGACCGTGACAATCCGCTCGACCCGAGTGCGCGCAACATCACCTCGACGAACGGTGTCCGTAACGGCCGCCGCGGTCTTGGCAGTGGTCATGTCGATGGGCGACGTCCACGCAGACCCTGCCTCCGACGCACTGGCCGAGCTCAACGAGATGTCCCAGCAGGCGCTGCAGAGTCGCCAAGCCGTCACCGCAGCCCAGCGCGATGTTGACGCCAGACGCGCCGAGCAAGCGGCGACCGAAGAGGGCCACCGAGTGGACCTTGCGGCGCTTGAGGCCGCGAACAACCAGCTTCGGCCCTACCAGGGCGCCGTCGACCGGGTGGCGGCGATGACCTACATGAGTGGCAGCACCGGTCAGTTCGTGGCGCTGCTCACCGCGAACTCCCCGCAGCAGCTGATCGACGGACTGTCGCTCCGGCGGGCGGTCGCCGACAGCGCAGCCGACCAGTTGAAAGCCTTTCACGCAGCGCGTGACCGAGCCACCCATGCCGCGGTGGCCTCCGAGAAGTCCGCATCCGAGGCCCGCGCCGCAGCCGAACAGGCCGCCGCAGTGCGCTCCGAGCTGCAGGCCAAACTGACTGAGATGCTCAAGCAGATCACTGCGGCGGAGGCCCAGTACGCCGCGTTGACACCGCAACAGCAGGCGGTCATCGACAGTGCGGTCCCCCCGCCGATAGCACCCCCGCCGGTGGACCCTGCGATCGTCGCCATGCCCGGCCCGCCTCCGGTCGAGGAGGCGCCACCGGTTCTCGCGGCGGCCCGCGCCGATATCCCGGAGGCACTGCCCGTCGGTGTCGCCTCCGAGGCGGGGTTGCAGGCCAACACCATCGTGGCCGCCCGCGCCGTCAGCGCACGTTTTCCCCAGGTTGCCGAGATCGACGGGGTGCGGCCGGACTCGAAGCCGTGGCATCCGAGCGGTCTGGCGATCGACATCATGATTCCCAACTCCGGCAGCCCGGAGGGCATCGCGCTCGGCGACCAGATTCTGGCGTTCGCGATGAGCAATGCGGCCCGGTTCGGGTTGCAGGATGTGATCTGGCGGGGCACCTATTACACGCCCGCCGGTCCGCAAGCTTCGGGCTACGGCCACTTCGACCATGTGCACATCACGACGACGCCGCGCCGCTGACTGACGACTCGCGACGTCAGATCTTGCCGCCCGGGAACATCGTCTTGACTGCCTGCGTCATGGTGTCGCGCGCGGCGGCGGCGTCGTCGGTCTCCAGGGAGCTGATCGCCATCACATACCGGCGCTCGGGTCCGATGGCGCCCGTGGACACGTGCAACTGATTGCCGCCATTCCAGCAGCAGAACCAGCCCTGCTTGACCGCCACCGATTCGGCATAGAGCCCGTCGGGGATGCCGAATCGCTGCGGATAGCCGTCGGTGCCCGTCGGGGTGGATTGCGCCAGGTTGCCGAGGATCACCTCGGCCTGCTGGGGCGGCAGTCCGCCGGTTCCGTTGAGCAGCTTGTCGTAGTAGCGGACGAGATCGTTTGCGGTGCTGAGGGTGACGTCCCAGTGCCCGTTGGGTGGCGCCGTCGTGCCGGTCAACCCGTAGCGCGCCTTCACCCGGGCGATGACGGCGTTGCCGCCGCTGCGGTCCCAAAAAGTCTGCGCCGCACCGTCATCGGAGGAGCGCAGCATGACGTCCAGTGATGCGTGGTCGGCGGGGGACAGTTTCGTCGAGCCTTGGGATTCCTGCAGCAGCAGGTCGTCGGCGATGAACAGCTTCGCCACCGACGCGATGGGGAAGGGTTTGTTGGCGCCGTTGGAGACGGTCTGGCCGGTGTCGCGGTCCAGCACGACGGTCTCGATGACGGCTCCGGACTTGGCCGCATCGGAGGTGGCCTGACGGACACGGGCGTCGAGCCCGTCGAGGGTCGCCGTCGGCCGCAGGGGTGGGGCTGCGGGCGGCAAGGACCAGCCCTGCGGGGCGACGAGCGGTACCTGCGAGGTGCTCTCGGCGGCCGGCGGTGCGCTCTGCACCTGTGCCTCGCATCCGCTGACGAGCAGGACCGCACAACTGATTGCCATCGCCCAGGTGGGCGGCCGCCGACGCATAACTCTCCTCCGAGCAGGTGTTGAACCGGGGGAGCTGTATCAACGCTGCGCTCGCCGGTACCTTGCCCCAGCCTAAACGGAGGGAAACAACGGTGTGGAGGTGAGAACTCGAGCGGTGCTCAGGGATGCAGGTTCCACTGGCCGACATCCTGGGCCAGGGCATCGCTGACGTCGACTTCGAGGCCACCGACGATCGGACCGGGGTTCGACGCGGTGCTCACCACGCGCTGGTACAGCACGGCACCGGGATAGATCTGGCCGCCCGACCATGATCGGGTTTGCCAGGCCCACACCCGGCCCGGTGTGCGGGATCGTCCGATGACACCGTCGGCGGTGGCCCACTGGCACGGATTGATGCCCGCGTAGATACCGGTGCGCTGCACGCCGAGAACCGAATTGATGCCCCGAAACCAGGGCAGCGCAACGTTGTTCCAGGTCTCGCGGTTGATGTCGTCGTCGACGGAGAAGAAGACGGGGGCGTTCTGGGCGCCGCCGGCCGCGGTGTGCAGCTGCCAGGCGGTACGTGCGTCGGCGACGCCGCCGGCGAACCCGCGGGTGAAGTCCGACGGTGCGGTGCCACCGGGCTTGCCGTACTGGTAGTTGCTGACGATCACCAGGCCCGCGGCGGTCAGCGCCTTCGCGTAGGGCAGCGTGATCGGTTTGGCGCCGAAGGACGAGCCGGGCCGCGACGTCGAGACGTAGTTGATCACCCCGGCGTGGCCGGCGGCGCGGATGTCCTGGGCCGGGATCTGGCGCATCGCGAAGTCGATCAGCGTGGGAGCGGCGGCGGCGGCTTCGGGAGCGCCGACACCCACGGCGGCCACGCCCAGCGCCGTCAAGGCGGTCGCGTAGCGCAGCGCATCACGCCGGGAAACCGGGCGCGAAGGCCGCTGATCCCTGGTCCACGGCGAGTCTGACACGGGCGCGATGTTAACAAAGTGACGGGTGTTAATCGCGGAGCCTCGCCGCGGGCGTAAATTTCTCCCGACGCGGGTACCACTCTCGAAATCCCAGTTCCAGATCGATCGAGAGGAACGCGTCCATGTCAGAGATCACGGCCCACCGCGGCTTGTTCCGCAATACCAACCTGCACGTCGACGACACCGGAGGGAACGGGCGGCCGGTGGTGCTCATCCACGGGTGGCCGATGACGGGCGAGGCGTGGTCAGAGCAGATCGACGCCCTGCAGTCGGCGGGCTATCGCGTCATCACCTACGACCGTCGGGGATTCGGCCGAAGCGACAAGCCGATCGTCGGGTACAGCTACGAAAGTTTGTCCGACGACGTGGCCGCGCTGCTCGACGGCCTGAATCTGACGGATGCCACCCTGGTCGGTTTCTCCATGGGCGGCGGCGAGGTCGCCAGTTACTGCGCGCGCACGGGGTCGGCCCGGCTGCGCAGCGTGGTGTTCGCGTCATCGGTGACGCCGTACATGTTGCACTCCAAGGACAATCCGGAGGGGCCGCTGAGCAAGCAACAGGCAGCGCAGATGGCCGCGGCCCTGACCACCGGTGCCGATTCCTTCTTCGAGCAGTTCGTCACCGACTTCTTCACTGCCGACGGCACATTCACGGTCGACGACGAGCAGCGCAAGTTGGCACTGGAGATGTGCCACCAAGCCGGCAAGGTGGGTGCGTTGGCGTGCCTCACCGCCTTCGGCAGCCACGACTTCACCGAAGATCTGCCGCGGGTGGCCGTGCCGGCACTGGTGCTGCATGGCGACGCGGACCAGATCGTGCCGTTCGAGGGGTCCGGCAAGCGCACCCACGACGCCCTACCGGACAGCCGGCTGCACATCATCGCGGGCGGCCCGCACGGCGTGAACGTCAGTCACGCAGACGAATTCAACGCGGCGCTGCTCGAGTTCCTGGCTGAGGAGTTCACGCCAGCTCCTCGGTGAACAAATCGGGCGCCAGCCCGAACCATGCCGCGCCGAGGTCCGGGCTTCCGAGCGGGGTGGTCGCCATCAGTTCCTCGACCTCGAACTCGGAGGCCAGGGAATGCGCATGGCGACTCCAGATCGCGTCGAGTTCGACAGGATGCTGCTCGCCGATGGCGGCGATCTGGCCGGGTTTCAAGGCGCCGTAGCGCAGGAAGGCCGGCGCCAACTCCAAGATGGCGGCATTGACGAACGCCCGCTGGATATCCGGGCGTTCATCGAGATAGCCCGCCGCGGTGATGAGACCGGTGACCCACGCGAGTTGGCGCGCCTGCTCGCCGAGGTCATTCCACGCGACCATCTTGTCGGAGGCGGCCAGCAGTTGACGGGTCATGTCGTCGCGGATCCGGACGGCGAGCGTCCCGAGGGCACCACCGTCGGACAGATCCGACTCCGGCCAGGAGAGAACATCTTTGGCGACCATCATCATCACCGGCACACTGTCGCCTTCGGCCGTCGCCACGGCATCGCACAGAGCGAGGGTGGTCGAGATCCGGTTGCGCATGAACTTTCCCTGTGCGCCGCAACGCTTCATGCAGTCGCCGACCACCTCGCGGGCCAACTCGACACAGATGGCCTTGGCGATACCGGCATCGGTTCGAAACCGCTGCGGGTCGCGCAGGCCGTTCGGCAGATGCTTCGACTTGAGCCCCTCATAGAGCGCGATCGAGCCGAGCCCACGGACGTAGGACTGCGCCAGCGTCCGCCGGTGGTAAGCATTCTCGGACAGCGATACCCGTCGTCCGCTGTGGGTGCTGAGGGCGCGGGTCAGCGCGTAGTGCACCGCCAGGGCAAGGCTGAGTTTCAGACCGGGGATGATCGACGCGGTCAACACGAACTTGCCCCAGTCGACCCGCCGCAGGGAACTGAAGAAGATCTCGCGGGAACCGCCGAGCGACGAGCTGAACTCGCCGTTCGGCGAAAGGTGATTCTCCTTGCCGGACAGCATCGCCCACCGAGGTACGCGCACCCGGTCGAACGTCGTGATGGCGTGGTCCACGGCACCGTAGTAGGGCAACTCGAGGACACCCGGCCGCGAAACACGGATGCCCGGATAGAGATGCCCGTCGCTGTCCCGACAGGGCACCACGAAGGGGTGCACCCCGTGGTCCAGATCGCGCACTTTCAACCTGGCCATCACGATCGCCGTCTTGGGGAGCCCGTCGAGCGCCAGGTAGGGCATCATCTTCGCGGCATCGCGTGTCGGGGTGTGCAGCTCGAATGTATTGGTCGCCGGGTCAAATCGTGCCTCGGTCGACAGGCTCATCGCGTTGTTGCCCCGTGCGATCTCGGTCACCATGTAGATCCCGTGCGTCCGCATCGCGAGCGCGTCCTCCACCAGACGCGCGATCGCCGGGTGGTCGAGGTCGCCCAGCTCCAGCACGGTGCCGAGAAACAGGTTGTAGTGGCTGGCCAGCAGGGGGCAGATGCCACTGTGCAGAGGCAGGCATTGCGATTCCATCGTGGCGAGCAGAGGTGAGATGTCGTCGACGATGCTGGCGCGGTCGAGGCCGGCGGTCGTGCCGACGAGCGCGAAGATGCGGTAGATCTCACGGATCAGTGACGCCCGGTCCAGTGAATTCACCTCGCGCCGTTGCAGATCCGTGATTGCCAGAGTGTTCAGCCGCGATGTCAGCGTGGCCAGGCTGGAATGACGTGCCGTGGTCGCGATCGTGACGTGGTTCATCGTCCTCACCTCTGGGCAGCCGGCGGCGGCGCCAAGTCACCGCCGCCCAACAGTTGATCCCTCGTTGGCGAGAATTCTTCGCGATACGCGGTCGGCAGGGGCGAGTAGTCGGCTACTCGACTGAGAGGTGAACGCCGGCCGGCGTCACGCGGCGGCAGCGGCGGTGGCTCGCCGCGAGATGGCCATCGCATGGCCTGTCCAGCGCTCGCAGGCCCGTACCAGCCGCCGGGCGTGCTTCCCACCCGACGAAGGGCCGAGGAGCGACTGGTCGAACGCTGCGTGCGCGTGGATGTCGTTGGCGCGGGCTCGATCCCCATCCGACATGGACAGGTACAGGTCGGTCGTGGCGGCCAGCATTTTCGCCTGCACCGCCGCCAGCACCTCGGCGCACGTGCCAGCCACCGGCGCGCCCGCCTCGGCGAGTTCGACCACCAGCCAGCCCATCCGTGCCAGGGCGCGGGTGTCACGAACGACATTGAAGAGAACCGGGATATCCGAGGCGCCGGGGACGTGCCACATCAGCGCCAGCGCTTCTCGCCTGACCTCGGCGCACAGCGCCTGGACCTGATCGTTGTCGCGGCGGACCTCGTCGATCACCAGCAACGCCTCGGCAGCGCCGAGGTCGCCGGCCGCCAGCAGGGAGGCCTCCAGCAGTCCGCAGACCTGCTCCAGCCTGAAGCGCAGTATGCCCAGCTGATCGTCGAAGGTCGCTTCGCGGATGGCGACATCTGGCATGAGGGGGCTCCTCGATCAGCGAGCTCGTGCGTCAGCTCGACCGACGTGTGAATAGCCACTTCGGCGAGGTCTCAAACAGGTCACGGACAGCTTGGGTACACGGTCATCACCGTCGAGACGAAAACGTCGGCGACCGACGCGTCGCCCTGGGTCACCTGCGAGTAGTCGCGCTTGACCTGGTCGACGGATTGACCGTGTTGCAGACGTGCACAGATCAGGTGCGCGTCGCGCGCGGTCATGGCGGGGTTCGCGATGTCGAGCCCTTTCGACCGCAGGCTGGTCAGCAGCTGTTGGTCGAATTGGGCGAGGTCGCCGGCGGACAGGTCGCCGGACGGGGCCGGCGGCACCGTCGGTGGTGCGGGTGCGGACTCTGCAGCTTGGCGGTTCTGTAGCGCGAGGGCGCCGAGCACTACGGCGACGGCGACGAGAAGCGCGCCGACGGCAAGACCCATGACGAGGAACTTCCGGCGCGTGCTCATGGGACCGCAGCGTAGTCCTCCCGAGCGCCTGCGCGTCAATCGCTTTGGTGCAGAACATGTTCTGAGTTCCTGTCGCCGTCGGCCGCGCCGGGTGGTCGACACATCGCCGCGGCGTCGGCATCATGGAAGACGAGGTGAGGAGGCCACGATGCTCGGCTCGTTGGCGAAGATCGTCGGTACGGCGCGTGACGCCGCCGGATCGATCGTGGGTGTTCGGGACGGCACCGAGGAACCACCGCACCGCGTGGAGACACTGTGCTCGGGCATCGAGATTCGGCACTACGGCGAACGGTTGGCCGCCGAGACGAACGTCGACGCAGGCGAGGAAGCCGCCCGCAATGTCGGGTTCCGGCGACTTGCGGGCTACATCTTCGGCGGTAACGATGCGGGTACGAAATTCGCGATGACCGCACCCGTCGCCCAGCAGGCGGTCACGCAGCAGTCGGTCGGTGACGGTGCCTGGGTCATCCGGTTCTTCCTGCCCGAGGGTCTGGCGCTGGAGTCGCTACCCCAACCCGACGACCCGGCGGTGCGTCTGGTGCGGGTGCCGGCCGAGACGGTCGCGGCCCGCCGTTTCTCGGGTAGCCGCAGTCCACAGGCGGTGGCCACCGAGACGGCGCGTCTGCTCGAAGCGCTGCGGGAGAAGGGTCTCGCGCCCGTCGGCGCCCCGGTCGCCTGGTTCTACGATCCGCCGTGGACGTTGCCGGCCTTGCGCCGCAACGAGATTGCGGTGACGGTCGGCTAGCGGACGATCGCGGCGATGCGGTTGGCGATGTCGTCGGCGACCGCTCGGGTGGCCGGGTCGTCGGCCGGTTCATACCGTCGGTGCACCGCGTCATACCGCGCGCCGGCGATCGAGCCATGGTCGGCCCGGACCTCCACGGTGTCGACCGGCCAGTGCAGGGCCCGCAGCGCCGCGGCGAATTCGGTTGCCGCATAGGCGGGTATCACGTCGTCGGCCGTTCCGGTGAACAGATGCATCGGCGCACGGGCGGGGCCGACGGTCACGCCGTCGAGCACTGCGCCGCCGGAGATCGGATCGCGGGCCATGAAGGCGCCGCCGAGGCAGACGACGTGTGCCACCTCCACGTCGAACTGCGCCGCGCGCAATGCGAGCCCGGCCGCCGCGACGCCGCCCAGCGACCAGCCGATCAGCACCAGCGGCCCGCCCGCGGCCCGGGTGCGGGTGAAGTCCGCCGAGGCGAGCAACTCCGCGCGGCCGCCGTCGGGTCCGTGCGGATCCCAGTCGGGTGCCACCACACTCAACCCGCGTTCGTCGAGGGCATGGGCCAACACCCGCACCGCCGCGCGCGAACTCGGCTGCGATCCGTGCCAGAGCAGTGCAGTGGGTCCGGACAGTGCACCGAAGACATCGGCCCACCGGCCGGGGAAGTACTCGAGGGGGCTGTCGGTCACCGCTTCGACGGTAGCGAAGCGGCCGAGCTAGCCGTGGAATCCGCTGGACAGCAGGGCGGACAGCCTGTCGATCACCGCGGAGTGCGCGGTGTCGGCGCCCGCGAGCCGGCCGTAGAAGCTCGCGCCCAGCATCACGGCGAACAGCATCTCGACCACCGCGTCGGTGTCCGAGTCGTCGGCCAGCTCGCCCCGTTCGACGGCCCCGGCCACGGCGGACGTCAAGAACGCCCGGGTGTCCTCACGCGGGGCGCAGAATTCCTGCTTCAGGTCGGGATGGCGGTAGGAATCCAGGACCAGGGCGGCGAAGAACGCGGTGTCCGACGCGCGTTTCCGGTCGGAGGTGACGACGGTGCCCAGGAAGGCGGTGAGCTGGTTGACCAGGGTGTCCTCGCGGTCGGCGGCCAACGCAGCGGAGGTGACGTCGGCGCTGGTGGTGGCCACTATCTCGTCGTAGATGGCGCGCTTGGACGGGAAGTGGTGACGCAATGCGGGGCGGGTGACGCTCGCTCGATGCGCGATCTTCTCCGCCGTCGCACCTTCGTAGCCAAGCTCGCCGAACACTTTGCGTCCGGCAGCAACTATTCGCTCTCGTGTATCTGATCCGCGCATTCCCAGCGGACGTCCCATTGATCCACGCACTGTGTACCCCCAAAACTGATCTTGGCATGGATCCGCACGAGGCGCACGTTTTATTTGCCAAAAGTGCGATCCTGTGCGCAAATCGAAAGATCAGCGGGGGCCGTCCACCCGCCCCCGGGCCAGTGACGCCGCCGCCGCCACAAGGGCAAGCGCAATGGAGACACCGAAGACCACGGTCAGTCCGTGATGGAACGGTCCGCTGATGAGTTGCGGGAAGAATTCGCGGCCGGTGATGGTCTCGCGATCGCCCGCGTGCAGCGTCGCGAGGGCTCCGCTGGGCGTCAGCAGATGTTCCAGCGGATTGACGCCGAGCACCGCCGCGAACAGGGTGGACACCGGCGGCAGCCCGGCCACCTGCTGGGCCACCCCGGCGGGCACGCCGTGGTCCTGAAGACCCGTCGACAGGGCACCGGGCAAGCTACCCGCCAGGCCGACCACCATCAGCGAGAAGAACACCCCGATGGACAGGGCGGTGCCGCTGTTCAGGAACGTCGCGCGCATCCCGGACACGACGCCGCGCTCGGCGGCGGGCACGCTGCCCATGATCGCCGACGTGTTGGGCGCCGCGAACATCCCGCTGCCCACGCCGTTCAGTGCGATCAGTGAAGCGAACATCCAGTAGGCGAAGTCGATCGGCAGGAACAACAAGCCGACGAAACTCAGACCGAACAGCACCATGCCTGCCGAGGCGATACCGCGGGCGCCCAATCGGTCTGACAGGGCCCCCGAGGCCGGGCCGGCGATCAGGAATCCCGCCGTCAGCGGTAGCAGGAAGATGCCCGCCCACAGCGGCGTGTCGGCGTAGTCGTAGCCGTGCAGGGGCAACCAGATGCCCTGTAGCCAGATGATGAGCATGAACTGCAGGCCGCCCTGCGCCAGCGCGGCGGCCAGCGTGGCGATGTTGCCTGCGCTGAACGCCCGAATTCTGAACAGGCTCAACCGGATCATCGGCTCGGCGACGCGGGACTCGATGATGACGAACGCGACCAGCAGCAGAATCCCGGCCGCCAGCGTGCCCAGCACGAACGGGCTGTGCCAGCCGGTGGGGTGTCCGCCGTGCGGTTGGATCCCGGAGGTGATGGCGATGAGCACCGCCGACAGTCCGACGGCGAAGGTGATGTTGCCCCACCAGTCGATACGGCCGCGGTGGCGTTCCCCGTTGTCGCGCAGCCGGCGGTAGGCCCAGAGGGTGCCGAAGACCCCGACCGGCACGTTGACCCAGAACACCGCGCGCCAATCCCAAGCCGCCAGCAGACCGCCGGCGACCAGGCCGATGAATTGCCCGGCCAGCGCCGCAACCTGATTGAACCCCAGGGCGAAGCCGCGGCGGTCCGCCGGGAAGGCGTCGGTCAGGATGGCCGCCGAGTTGGCCGTCAGCATGGAACCGCCCACTGCCTGCAACAGTCGCCACCCGATGAGCCATTCGGCGGCGGTCGCACCGTCAAAAGGGTCGAACGACAACAGGATCGAGGCCACGGTGAAGACGGTGAAACCAAGGTTGTAGACGCGCACACGGCCGTACATGTCCCCGATGCGGCCCAGCGTCACCACGAGCACCGACTGCACCAGGCGGTACCCCATGATCATCCACAACAGGTAGGTGATGTTGGCCGGCGCCAGGGGATCCAGATGGATACCGCGGAAGATCGCGGGCAGCGAGATGATGACGATCGAGCCGTCCAGCGCCGACATGAAGACTGCCGCGGTGGTGTTGGTCAGGGCCACCCAGCGGTAGTTGTCGCGGGCTTCGCTGCGCTGCTGTTCGACGGACATCTACAGCCGCTGTGCCAGTCGTTCGATGAGCGGCGCGGCGGCGGCCAGCTGGGCCAGTTCGGCGGCGGTGAAGCCGGCCAATCCCGTGGTCAGCTGGTCCACCCTGGCGTCGCGCCGCCGGTTGACCTCACGCCGGCCGGACGTGCTGATGGACAGCAGGATTCGCCGCCCGTCGGTCGGATCGGACTGCCGCGTGACGAAGCCGCGAGCCTCCAGCTCTCCGATGGTGGTGCCCATCGATTGCGGGCTGATCTGTTCCTGACGCGCCAATTCGGCGGATGTCGTCGACCCGCACCGGTCCAGCCGGCTCAGGGCGGCCATCTGAGGAAACGTCAGGACGTCGGCGACGGGTATCTGCCGTAGCCGCCTTCGCAGCAGGCCCATGCACAGGAACAAGGACCGTGCCACCTGTTCGGTCTCGCGGGACGCCGCCATTTCATCAGGCTAGCCTTATCAGTTTTCATTGACGAGTCCCCGGGGTAGCTTCGTAGAGATTCGTCTGCCCCCCGGAAAGGCGCACGTGGACACAGCCAGAGTTCCGCACCCGCCTCACCGTGTGCCGCTCGCAGGTGATTTCGTCGGGTTCAATCTGCGCAAACCCCTGCAGTCGATGCAGCGGCGGTTACAGGATCTCGGTCCGATCGCCGTGCAGAAGTGGGCCGGAATCGAACTGGTGACGGTGAGCGGTGTCGACCTCGTCACCGAACTCAACGACGAGGCGCGCTTCACCAAACACGTCGGCTTCACCTTGCAGTCACTGCGCCGTCTGCTCGGGGATGCACTGTTCACCGCCGAGAGCGACGAACCGGCGTGGCAGTTGGGCCATGACATCCTGGCGCCGGCGTTCAGCCGGGAGGCGATGCGTGGCTACCACGCCACCATGGTGACGGTGATCCGGGAAATGCTGGAGCGCTGGGATGGGGTGGCGACCAGCGGTCGGCCGATCGACGTCACCGCCGAGATGACGCACCTGACCTTCGAGACGATCGGGCGCGTCGGATTCGGCTACCAGTTTGCGTCTTTCGACCACAGCAGACCTCATCCGTTCGTCGCCGCGGTGAGCAGAATCGCCCGGCACGCGAACATGGCGGGCGCCATTCCCTGGGAGCCGGCTGATCGGGTGCTCGCGACACTGTCTCGTCACTACCGATCCGACGTCGACATGATGGAGGAAACCGTCGACGAGATCATTCGCAACCGTCAGCGGGGCGCGGCGGTGCCCCGACCCGACCTGCTCGCGTTGATGTTGGACACGGCGCACCCCGTCACGGGGCGCCGCCTGGACCCGGTGAACATTCGCAGACAGATCATCTCGTTCCTGATGGCCGGTCACGAGACGACGGCCAGCACGCTGTCGTTCGCCCTGTATTACCTCACCAGAGATCCAGAAGTTCTCCGTCGCGCGCGAGCCGAGGTGACTGCGCTGTGGGGGACGCGGGACGACGTCGCTCCGGTGTTCGAAGACGTGGTCAAGCTGCGATACCTGCGCGCGGTGCTGGACGAGGCACTGCGGTTGTGGCCGACTGCGCCGGGATACCAACGTGCCGCACGGGCCGACACGATGCTCGGTGGCCGGTACCCGATGCGAAAGGGGGAGTGGGCGCTGGTGTTCCTTCCGGTGCTGCACCGCGATCCGCAGATCTGGCCCGATCCTGAAAGATTCGATCCCGACAGGTTCGCGCCGGGGCTGGCCAAGAGTCGTCCGGCGCATGCGTATAAGCCGTTCGGTACAGGCCAGCGAGCATGCATCGGCCGGCACTTCGCCATGCATGAAGCCGTGCTCACCCTCGCCCTCGCACTCCAGCGCTTCGACCTTGAGCCAGATCCCGGCTATCGACTGGCGATAAAGGAGTCGCTGACCCTCAAGCCGCACGGTTTCACTCTCTCGCCGCGCAGACGCACGCTCCGCGAGCGTCCTGCCTGAACACAGAACTGCTTGTGCCACAGCGCCTATGGCCACGTTCCTTGCGCCCGGTCGGTTGCCGTGATTCACTGCATGCACAGTGCGAGAGCGTGTAACGCGGGCGGGGGCATGCAGGCACACGGTGTTGAGAAGACCATTCATCGGCTGGCGGGAATCGACACGGCATTCCTGTTGATGGAGATCCCCGCGCAGCCGCTGCACTCGTGCTCACTGGCAGAACTCGACGTGTCGGGCTTGTCGCAGGGTTACACGTTCGAGACGTTCCGCGCGAAGCTGGCCGCGCGCGCCCGGCTGCTACCGGAGTTCCGGGCCAAGCTCAGCGACAGCCGGATGAATCTGGGTACCCCGGCATGGGTCGACGACCCCGAATTCGACATCGACGCGCACGTGCGTCGCGTGGATCTACCCGCGCCGGGCGGTCGAACCGAATTGTGCGACCTCGCAGCTCGTTTGGTGAGCGCGCCGATGGATCGTTCCCGGCCGCTGTGGGATATCACGATCATCGAGGGCATCGATTCGGTGCCACCGGCGGTCAGCGGCCGCGTTGCCGCGCTCGTCCGGACGCACCACGTCTTTGCCGACGGTGTCAGTTCGGGTGATCTTTGGGCAAAGCTCTACGACGAGGCACCACCTACGACGCAAACCGCGGGCAGCTTCGGGACGTGGACCGCCCGCCAGGTGGCGATGGACGGGATGGCGCAGGCGGTACTTCGGCCGTGGTTCTTCGTGACCAGGGTGCTGCCGCGAACGGTGGTGGCGCTGCTGCGGACGAGCCGTCGGATGAAGTTCGGGCAGGCGATGAGCAGCTGGTTCGCCGCGCCGCAGACATTGTTCAATGGCGACATCGACCCCACCCGTGAAGTCGCCTATATCCGAATCGAATTGAAGGACGTCGAGGCCGCCAAACGCAAGTTCGGCGTCAAGGCGAATGACGTGCTGACCGCCGTCGTGTCGGGTGCGCTCGTGCGGTATCTCACGGCACACGACGCACTACCGACCAAGGATCTGGTCGCCGGGATACCGGTATCGCATTATGACCCGAACCGGCCGGCCCGTAATCAGCTCACCCCGATGCTGTGCTCCATACACACCAGTGTGAGCGATCCGGTGAGACGGCTCGCTGCCATTGCACAGACCAATCTGCTAGGGCAGGAACACATCTCGGCCATCGGTTCGACACTGATCGAGGACTGGACACAGTTCATGCCGACCCTGTTCAGAAATGCCCTGAAATTCTTCGCGAGAACCGGCATCGGAACGCGTCAGCCGCCCATCAACCTGACGTTCTCGAACGTCCGTGGATTTCAGGAACACATTCTCGGGGCGCCGATCGTCGTGAACTACCCGTTCGGTCCGATCGTGAACCAGATTGCGCTGAACGTCACCGCCTCCACACTCAACGGTGCCGTCGGGATCGGGTTCGTGGGCTGCCCGGCGCTGATCCGCGACATCGGTTACCTCGCAAGCGGTGTCCCGCTCGCATTGCAGGAGCTTCTGGACGCCTAGGGCGTCGACTCAGCCGCAGTGCGCCGTCCGTCACCGACGGCGGAAGCGTCGATCTCGGCCGCGCCTTGGTTTCGGTACAAGTAAGCGAGTTGCTTGACGATGAACGGCAGACAGAGAGCCGGCCCGACCAGCCACGGGCTGTTCATGAAGATGAATTTCAGTACGAAGCCCCAGAGTCCCTGCTCCAAATGCTGGAAGGACGCGCGAATCTCGGAGACGTAGTAGATGCCGAATGCCGTCAAATTGTTGGTGAGCGCGAAGCAGGACCACCACAACGCGTTGATACGTTTGGCGACGTCGTCACCAGCAGACACGAGTCGGATCCACTGGAAGAACAGCACGATCCCGCCGATAACAACGAAGGTCTCGACGGCGTACAGGCCCGGATCGCTGGTCAGATAGCGGGTGTCGGCGACCCCATAGATCCACCACAACCACCCCCACCTGTCCTGCTCGGTGAGGTCCATGTGGCCGAGTGCGTCCGCGACAAGCCATACCAGCTCCCAGAAGATCTCACTGGCTGCCGTGATGGGGAACCACACCAGCAAGAACTCGTTCGACTTCTCCAGCGTGGTCCGGTGTTCGCCCGGAGAGTCCCACCACGCCGCTGCCATCGCCACGAAGAGCGGTACGCACAGCGCGGGTCCGAAGATCAGGCCGGTGGGTTCCATCGGCCACACACCGGTCCCGACCAAGGTGATCGGCAGCAACGAGAACAGCAGCCCGAAGGCTGAGCACCAGAAGTAAATCTTCAGGCGTCGCGGTGCCCACCCGCGGGTGAAGTCGTGCTGCACTGGTGTCATGCGTCGATTCCCCCGGGCTCTCGGCATTCAAGAGTGGTCGGCTGCGCCCCCAGACCAGACCTCAGCATGACAGAGCATCGCAGCAGATAGCGGTGCTTTGGCCGCAAAAAATCCAATCACGCGGGCGCACAAGCGATTTACGACGGCGGAAATTGTTGAACGTTGACACTGCCTCCGATCTATGTAAAGTTTGCGCCGAAGGCAAGCCTGCTACCACCGGTTCGAAAGTATCGAGGTCGGTTGATGAAAGCGTTGTTGGGCCGCCGGCATGGCTCAACCGAACGTGGGCTGGGTTGCAGCCGTCCACCGGGCCCGAACCTCCTTGAACTCGCCGTGCTGAGTGCACGACACGACGTGTTCTACGGCTTGCTGCCCGAATTGGCGCGCAGGCATGGCGATGTCGTCGACCTGGGCGTCCCCGTGCGAAGTTGGACGATGACTCTGCTGAGCCATCCGGATCACGTCGACCACGTGATGACCCGCCATCACGCGCGTTACGTCCGTCATCGCATGACCAACGAACTCGTGGTCGGTGAGCCCGAGGTGATCCCGGTCCTGGAGGGTGAGGAGTGGCGGCGCTGGCGGCAGGCGCTGAATCCGTTCTTCACCGAGAGTTCTCTGGCGGGGCTCAGCGAGGCGATGTCGGCGGCCGTTGCCTCGGGAATGGATGGCTGGCAGGGGTACGCCGAACACGGGCAATGGATCGACCTCGAGCACGAGCTCGGCGCGGTCGTCATGGACGCGTTGATGCGGTCGATGTTCAGCATGGTGCTCGACGCGGAAACCTTGGCCCGTTACGTCGACGCTGCGCGCGATCTGGGCTCCTACACGATCGTCCGCGCATTGATGTCGGCTTTTCCCCAGTTCGTGCCCCGCCCCCTGCATCGGCGTGGCGAGGCAGCTCAGGCAACCCTTCTCGGTGAACTCGACAAGCTCATCGCGCGACGCGTGAGCGAAGGGCCGCGTGCACGTCCTGATCTGCTCGACGTTCTCATGGGTATGCCGTTCAGCGGAACTCCTGACGAGCAGTATCGACGACTACGAACCGAGCTGTCGTCGTTGATCTTCGCCGGATTCGAGACGACCGCCCAGTCGGCGGCATGGACAGTCGCACTGCTACACCGCAATCCGGCGGTGCTCGCCAGGGCCTGCACAGAGGTCGATGTGCTCGGTGCGGTGCCTATTCGCTACGAGCACCTGGAGCGGCTGCCTTACCTTCGCGCATGCTTCGACGAAGCGTTACGAGTCCAGGCGTCACCGGGCCTCATCCGGACAGCCGCTGAGGAGGACGAGATCGCCGGGTATCGCATTCCCAAGGACTCGCACGTGGTGCTGTCGCCGTACGCGTTGCACCACGACCCGCGCTTCTGGGTCCGGCCGCAGAATTATGAGCCAGAGCGGTTCCTGTCCGGCACGATCAACCGGAATGCGTATATCCCGTTCAACACCGGACCTCGAAAGTGTATGGGGTGGCGGATGGCGTACATCGACGGCTTGATGACGCTGGCCGCGGTGCTCCAGCGCTACAGCGTCGAACTGCGGCCCGGTTGGGTGCCGAAGCCGAAGCTCAGGATATCGGCGGGCCTGGTCGGCGGCCTACCCGTCCGGCTCACGCGGCGGTAGGCGACAGACGAAGACAGCTGAAGTCGGGGGGACGATGTTGGACGCTGTACGGGAGATCCAAACCGGGTCAATGCCAGCAAGATACGCCCGCGGCTGGCATTGCCTCGGTTTGGAGTCGTCCTTCCAGGACGGCCTGCCGCATCCGGTCGAAGCGTTCGGAACAAAACTTGTCGTCTTCGAGGACAGCGGCCACGTGCTCAGGGTCCTTGATGCCTACTGCAGGCACATGGGCGGCGATCTGAGTCGCGGGTCTGTCAAGGAAGGCGCCATCGCATGCCCCTTTCACGATTGGCGGTGGCGCGGCGATGGCCGGTGCGGGTTGGTGCCCTATAGCAGGCGGACCCCCAAGATTGCTCGCACCCGCGCGTGGATCACCGGTCAGCGCAACGGTTTCCTGTATATCTGGCACGACCCCGAGGGCAACCCGCCGCCCGATGAAGTGGCCATCCCGCGCATCGACGAGGCGTATTCGGACGATTGGACGGATTGGTCGGTGAAGCAGTGGCGCATCGATGACTCGCACAGCCGCGAGATCGTGGACAACCTGGCTGACACGGCGCACTTCTTCTATGTACACGACGGATTTCCCACCGAGTTCAGGAACGTGTTCGAGGGGCATGTGGCCAGCCAGTTCCTGACGAATCGGGGGCGGCCCGACACCAACCTCGGACCGGCGTTCGGCAAATCGATCCTGAAGGTGGAGTCGTCGTATCACGGGCCGGCCTATGTCGTGACCTACCTGCACAACGATTTCGGAGGATATCGGACCGAAGCCATCCTGATCGCCTTTCACTATCCGGTGGATGAGCGGTCGTTCATGTTGTACAACGCGGTATCGGTACAGCGGCCGCGCGGCCTGGATCCCGAGACCAGCGCGAAGTTGGCCACGTTGGTGGCCGAGGGCGTCACGGCCGGGTTCGAACAGGACGTCGAGATCTTCATGCACAAGGCGATGATCGACAACCCGCTGCTGTGCGACGAGGACGGGCCGATCTATCAACTGCGGCGGTGGTATCAGCAGTTCTACGTCGATGTCGCGGACGTCACTGCGGACATGACGGACCGGGTCGAGTACGTCTTGGACACCGAGTACCCCGTGTCGGTGTGGAGCCGGGAGGTCGAGGACACCATGGCGAAGCGCTCCGCGACGACCACCACAGACTCGGTCCCGAGCTCCTGATGTCGGACACGGTTCTGGTAACCGGCGCATTCGGGTTGGTCGGTTCCGAGGTGGTGCGCAGACTTGCTGCCGAAGGGCGCTCGGTGGTGGTGACCGGACGGGACTCCGCCGCCAACCGCCGAGCGGCCCGGCGGTTGCCGTCACAGGTCGAGGTGTGCTGGGCGGATCTGGCCGAACCGCATGCCGCAGAACGCGTCGTCTCGGCCAGTAGGCCGGGAGCAATCATCCACCTGGCCGCGGTCACGCCGCCGTGGACATATCAGGATGTCGACGCCGCGCGCGCGGTGAATGTCGGCGCCACCTCAGCGCTGGTGCACGCGGCACAACGATACGGACCTTCCCCACGGTTTGTGTTCGCTTCCAGCACAGCCGTTTACGGTGCGCGCAACCCTCACCGCGGCGGTGAACTTCTCGGGGCGGCCACGCCTACTGCACCATGTGATGTCTACGGCGTCCACAAGCTCGAGGCCGAGGCATCGGTCGTCGCCTCCGACCTCGACTGGGTGGTGCTGAGGCTCGGAGCGATTCTGCAGGTCGTCCCGCCGAACGGATCGTTCAGCGCCGACCGCCTGTACATGGGTAGCGCGTTGCCGATCGATGGTCGGGCTCACCTCATCGATCTTCGCGATGCGGTGACCGCCGTCGTTGGAGCTACCACCACACCCGCGGTGGGCCAGATCCTCTTGGTCGCAGGCGACGAGACGACGAGGCTGCGCCACGGCGATATCGGCTCGGCAATCACCGGCGTATGCGGTTTGGGCGATTGCCTGCCACCTGGGCTGCCGGGCGATCCGGAGAGCGACGAGGCATGGTTCACCACGGACTGGATGGATACCGCACCGGCCCAGCGGCTGCTGTCATTCCAGGACCATTCCTGGCCGGACATGCTGAGCGAGATCAGAAGTCAGATGGGCTGGAAGAGATTTCCGCTACACCTTCTGCGCCCGCTCGTCGCGTTGGTGTTCCGGCGGCAGGCGGCGTACCGGCGAGGAGAGGCCGGCACGTATGCCGATCCCTGGACCGTCATCGCGGCGAGGTTCGGTGACCCGGGCCCACGCGGGAACGTCGCGACGGATTGACCGAATACGAGCGGGGGAGGTGACATGCTGCAGCGACTTGCTCGCCTGGCGTTGACCACGCCACGCCGTATCCTGGTCGGGGCCGCGTTCTTGACGCTCCTGCTCGGGCTGTTCTCCAGTTCTGTCGTGGAAAGTCTCAGCGCGGGAGGCGGATTCGACCCGGCGGCCGAGTCGGCGCGCGCCAATGCGCTTCTGGAGCAGAAGTTCGGGCAGAGTCCGTGGCAGGTGATGTTCACCGTATCCGGGCAGCAGAACGTGCTCGAGGGTCCGGCCAGGGCGGTGGGAACCTCTATCGTCGAGCAGCTGAGTCACGCGCCCGGAGTCGTGAACGTCACGTCACCGTGGTCGGTTCCCCCGCAGGCCGCTGCGAGACTGATCAGCACCGACGGGACATCGGGTCTGATCGTGGCCGGCATCGAAGGTGACGAAGGGGTGTCTTCTGCGCGGGCCAAGGAGTTGGCCCGACAACTTGCCGTCGACCGGGATGGGGTGACGGTGCGGGCCGGCGGGGTCACGATGTTCGCGTCGCAGATCGAGGAGCAGACCAAACACGATCTGCTGTTGATGGAATCGATCGCGATCCCGATCACCTTCTTCGTCCTTGTCTGGGTTTTCGGTGGCCTGGTCGCGGCCGCGTTGCCTGTCGCCGTCGGTGTCATGGCCATCATCGGATCGATGGCGGCGCTGAAACTCCTCGCCTACGGAACCGAGGTATCGCTGTTCGCCCTGAATCTCTGCGCCGGGCTCGGATTCGCCCTGGCGGTCGACTACACCCTGCTGATAGTCAGCCGCTATCGTGACGAGCTGGCCGACGGCACATCCAGGGGGGACGCACTGGTCGCGGCTCTTGCCACGGCGGGACGCACCGTCGTGTACTCCGCCGTCACGGTCGCGACGTCGCTGCTGTCGCTGGTGCTGCTTCCGACCCCGATGTTGCGATCACTGGCGTACGCCGGGGTGGCGGCGGTGTTCTTCGCGGCGTTCGCATCCGTTGTCGTCGCACCGGCAGCGATCGCCCTGCTCGGCGAGCGGATCAACATGCTCAGCATAGGAAAGCTGCTGCGGCGTGGGCGCGGGGTGGAGCGCCCGGTCGAGTCCAGGTTCCTGTACCGAAGTACCCGGTTCGTGATGCGCCGTCCGGTACCCATCGCCCTGGCGGTGATCTCGCTGCTGCTCGTGCTCGGTGCGCCCTTCCTCAACCTGAAGCTGGGCATTCCCGATGATCGGATGCTGCCGACATCGGCGTCGGCGCGCCAAGTCGGCGACCAGTTGCGTAACGACTTCGCCATCGACGAGTCCTCGGCGAGCACCGTCGTGGTGCCCGATGCCCGCGGGCTGGAGCCGGATGCGTTCAGTCGATATGCGGCACAACTATCGACGGTGGAGGGGGTGGCCGCGGTGTCTTCCCCGACGGGCACCTTCGTGGCCGGCGTCATGGCCGGTCCGCCGTCGGGTGCCAGTGGGGTGGCGGACGGTAGCGCATTCCTGACGATCAACAGCACGGTGTCTGCGCTCACCGCGCAGTCAGAACGGCAGCTCGACCAGCTTCGGGGTGTCGCGGGGCCGGCACAGCGGTCGGTCCTTTTCACGGGTCTGGCTCAAGGCAATCGGGACAACGTCGAGTCCGTCACGAAACCGCTGCCGTGGGTGCTCGCGACCATGGCGGTCACGGTGTTCGTCCTGCTCTTCCTGCTGACGGGCAGTGTCGTGATACCGATCAAGGCCCTTGCGCTCAGTGTGTTGTCGCTGTCCGCAACGTTCGGCGCGCTCGTCTGGATCTTCCAGGACGGTCACCTGGGCGGACTGGGAACCACACCGACCGGCACCTTGTCGACATTCCTTCCCGTTCCCTTGTTCTGCTTCGCCTTCGCGTTGTCGATGGACTATGAAGTGTTCCTGGTGGCGAGGATCCGCGAGTACTGGCTGAAATCCGGTCGCACGCAGGCTGATAACGAGACGAGTGTCGCCCTGGGTGTGACCCGCTCCGGCCGGGTCGTCACCGCGGCCGCCGTCCTCATGGCCATTCCGTTTGCCGCGCAAAGCGGCGCTGAGGTGGCACTCATCCGCATGTTCGGTGTCGGGCTGACCATTGCTCTGCTGGTCGATGCAACGCTCATCCGGATGGTGTTGCTGCCGGCCTTCATGCAATTGCTCGGGCGGTGGAACTGGTGGGCACCAGGCCCGCTCGCCCGGCTGCACATGCGCATTCACCGGGGCGAGATACCCGTTCCGCCATAGTGATACGCGAGTGTCGGGCCGAAATCACCTCAACCTACGAAGGCTGTCTCATGGATCTGGTTTTCCGTCTCACGTACAACCCCATCACGTGGAAGTACTCGGCCAAGTACGCATATCCTCTGCAAACACGGCGGCTGAAACGTGACGGCACCGTGTTTCTCGACGCCGGTTACGAGACGGACCCTCCGGTGGGGCTGATGCTCGATCCTGCCGACGAACCTGATCGACCCTCGATCCAGCTCTACCATTGCACCGCAACGCAGACCGACATATCCGGCAAGCGTGTGCTTGAGGTGGGGTGTGGCCACGGTGGCGGCGCGTCGTATCTCAGTCGGTACCTGCAGCCGGCCTCGTACACCGGCCTCGACCTGAACGGCAGCGGCATCGAGTTCTGCCGGCAGGTGCACCAGGTGCCGGGCTTGACCTTCATCCAGGGCACCGCCCAAGATCTGCCATTTCAGGAAGCCGCGTTCGATGCGGTCGTGAACGTCGAGTCATCGCACTGCTATCCAGACTTCCCCGGCTTCCTGCGTGAAGTCGC
Source organism: Mycobacterium sp. P2_H7 (assembly GCF_056403275.1). Taxonomy (NCBI): domain Bacteria; kingdom Bacillati; phylum Actinomycetota; class Actinomycetes; order Mycobacteriales; family Mycobacteriaceae; genus Mycobacterium; species Mycobacterium sp. P2_H7. Next base: position 212,384 of record NZ_JBFUFU010000003.1, read on the forward strand.
ACGCGTTCTCGTCGATGGCGGCGACTTCCTCTACGTCGATCTCAGGAAGCGCAAGCACGTGCCGGAATGGGAAGCGCAGTTGGCTGCGGCGCCGTTGACGGTGGTGGCCTGCCGCGACATCAACGATGAGATCCTGCGCGGGCTCGACACCATGTGGAGCGCGCCCGAAACCGAGGCGCGGTTCAAGCGCCACACACCGGCGGTGTTGCGCAAATTGACCAGAGGTGTGGCCGGGGCACCGGGGTACGGATTGCACAGGGCGGTGCAGACCGGCGATATGGTTTACCGGATGTACCACCTGTCGAAAGGCTAGACACCCGTGCGCCTGCGCCCAGCCGAACGCGAACAGGTATTCGCCGCGGTCGCCGCCGAACGGCGGGTCATCGCGGATCTGATCGACGGGCTCGATCCTGCCCAGTTGGCCACGCCGAGCCTGTGCGGTGGCTGGGACGTGAAAACCGTTGCCGCACATCTGGTCAGCGACTTCACCGACGGGTTCTGGGGGTTTCTGGCCAGCGGGATCCGGCACGGCGGTATGGATCGCGGCATCGACGCACTCGCCCGGCGCCGGGCGCAGGCATCGGCCGGGCACATCGCCGACACGCTGCGCCGCGACGCAGACCACCGGCTCAGCCCGCCCCTGACGGGACCGGTGTCGGGTCTGACGGACGTCCTGGTCCACGGCGCGGACATCCGGCTCCCGCTCGGGTTGCCGTATCGGCCGGATCCGCAGGACGTGGCGCGCGTCGTCGACTTTCTCACCGGCCCGACCCAGGCCGGGTTCTTCCCGCGCCGGCGGCTGCACGGGATCGCGCTGCACGACGAGGACACCGGCCGTCGCTGGGGACATGGCGAGACGGTCAGCGGGCCGGGTGCCTCGGTGATGCTGGCGGTGTGCGGCCGCACGGTCGCGCTGGACGGCCTGACCGGGCCGGGTGTGCCGATCCTGCGGTCGCGGCTGGCGTGACCCGGCGCCGCCGGTGTTGTGATGCCCGGCCTTGTGTCGTACCGTCAACCTAGTTGATTAGCCGTCCTAAAAGGATCCACCGTCCGCGCCTGTCGCCGCTCATGAAAGGGTCACGGATGCAGCGGGTTTCGCTCAGCAGAAAGCTGGCAAAACGCTGGATGTTTCTTGTGGCGATAGCGGTGATCCTGATCGCCGGCTTCACGGTGTCCCGGCTGCACGGCGTCTTCGCCTCCGAGGACGTCACGTCCACTCCCGACGGCGCGGGCAACGACATCGTGCCGTTCAACCCCAAACATGTGGTCATCGAGGTGTTCGGCCCGCCCGGCACCGTGGCCACCATCACCTACATGGATGTGGACGCCCAACCGCAGCGCGCCGACGACGTCACGCTGCCCTGGGCCTACGACACGACCACCACCCAGCCCGCCGTCGCGGTCAACGTCACGGCGCAGGGCAATAGCGACTCGATCGGCTGCCGTATCAAGATCGACGACGCGGTCAAGGACGAGAGAACGGTGAACACCGTGAACGCCCTCACCTACTGCCTGGACAAGTCCGGATGAGCAGTCACCGCGTGCCGGACTTCATCCGGCGATTCTCGGTCCTGATCGCGTTCTTCTGGTTGGGCCTGGCGGTCCTCACGAACGTGTTCGTGCCGCAGCTGGAGACGGTGGCCGAATCGCACAACGTGTCGCTCAGCCCGCAGGACGCGCCGTCGCTGCAAGCGAGCAAGCAGATCGGCAAGGTGTTCCAGCAGTTCGATTCCGACAGCTCGGCGATGATCGTGCTGGAAGGCGACCAGCCGCTCGGTCCGGACGCGCACCATTACTACGACGGTCTGGTGCAGAAACTGGTCGAGGACACCAAGCACGTCCAGCACGTCGACAACTTCTGGGGCGACCCGCTGACGGCGGCGGGATCGCAGAGCGCCGACGGCAAGGCGGCGCTGGTACAGGTCTACCTCGCAGGCAATCAGGGTGAGTCCCTGGCCAACGAATCCGTCGACTCGGTGCGCGACATCGTCAACAAAACACCCCCGCCACAGGGACTGAAGGTCTACGTCACCGGCGCGGCGCCATTGGTCACCGACCAGTTCGAGGTGGGCCGGCACGGCACCCTGAAGACCACCCTGATCACCCTCGGGGTCATCGCCGTCATGCTGTTCTCGCTCTACCGCCGTCTCACCACCGTGTTCTTTGTGATCTTCACCGTGATGATCGAGTTGACCGCGTCGCGCGGCGTCGTGGCGGTGCTCGCCAACGCCGGCATCATCGAACTGTCCACGTATTCGACCAATCTGCTGACACTGCTGGTCATCGCGGCCGGAACCGACTACGCGATCTTTCTTCTCGGCCGCTTCCACGAGGCGCGCTACGCCGGTCAGGATCGCGTCGCGGCGTACAACACGATGTATCACGGCACCGCGCACATCATTCTGGGTTCGGGCCTGACCATCGCCGGCGCCGTGCTGTGTCTGACCTTCACGCGGCTGCCGTACTTCCAGAGCCTGGGCGTCCCCGCCGGCACCGGCGTGCTGGTCGCCGTCGTGGCGGCGTTGACGCTGGCGCCCGCGTTGTTGGTCATCGGCCGCCATTTCGGTCTGTTCGAGCCGGCCCGCCCGATGCGCACCCAGGGCTGGCGGCGTATCGGCACGGCCATCGTGCGTTGGCCGGGCCCCATTCTCGCCGCGACGGTCGCCATCGCCCTGATCGGGTTGCTCGCGCTACCGCGCTACCAAACCAGTTACGACGCAAAGCCGTACATGCCGGCGAGCGCACCGGCGAACGTCGGATACGCCGCCGCGGAGCGGCACTTCACGCAGGCCCGGCTGAACCCCGAGTTGTTGATGCTCGAAGCCGACCACGACCTGCGCAACTCCACCGACATGATCCTGCTGGAGCGGGTCGCCAAGGCGATCTTCCACACCGACGGCATCGCTCAGGTGCAGACCATCACCCGGCCACTGGGCACGCCGCTGGACCACACATCCATCCCGTTCCAGATCAGCGCGAGCAGCGCGTCCCAGATCAACAATCTGCCGTTCCAGCAGGCCCGCGGTGCGGATCTACTGAAACAGGTTGACGTCATCAACAATTCGATCGATGTGCTGCGACAGCAATACGCACTGCAGCAGCAGTCCGGTGCCGTCACCGACGAGCAGGCCAAGGCCTTCGCGCAGACCGTCCAGACGGCCAACGATCTGCGCGACAAGATCGCCAACTTCGACGACTTCTTCCGCCCCCTGCGCAACTACTTCTACTGGGAACCGCACTGCTTCGACATCCCGGCGTGCGCCGCGCTCAGGTCGGTGTTCGATGCGCTGGACGGTATCGACGCGCTGACCGATCAGCTCAGCAATGTCGCGGGCAGCATCGCCAAACTCGATGCCCTGCAACCGAAGTTGCTCGCACTGATCCCGCCCCAGATCCAGAGCCAGCAGACCAACCGCGATCTCACGCTGACGAACTACGCCACCACCTCAGGCATCAACGACCAGACCGCGGCGGCGCTGAAGAACGCCACGGCCCTGGGCAAGGCGTACGACGAGTCCAAGACCGACGACTCCTTCTACCTGCCGCCGGAGGTGTTCACCAACGCCGAGTTCCTGCGTGGCATGAAGTTGTTCATGTCGCCGGACGGCAAGGCTGTGAAGATGATCATCACCCACGACGGCGATCCCGCCACCCCCGAAGGCATCTCGCATATCGACGCCATCCGGCATGCCGCGCAGGGCGCCGTCAAGGGCACGCCGCTGGGTGGTTCCAAGATCTACCTCGCCGGTACCGCCGCCACCTACAAGGACATCCAGGACGGCGCCAAGTACGACCTCATGATCGCGGCGATCGCCGCGCTCAGCCTCATCCTGCTGGTCATGATGTTCATCACCCGCAGCATCATCGCGGCGATCGTCATCGTGGGTACCGTCGCGCTGTCCCTGGGCGCGTCGTTCGGTCTCTCGGTGCTGATCTGGCAGGACCTGTTCGGGATCGATCTGTACTGGATTGTCTTGGCGCTGGCCGTCATTCTGCTTCTCGCCGTGGGTTCGGACTACAACCTGCTGCTGATATCCCGGTTCAAGGAGGAGATCGGCGCGGGCCTGAACACCGGCATCATCCGGGCCATGGCCGGCTCGGGGGCGGTGGTGACGGCGGCCGGGCTGGTCTTCGCGGCCACCATGGCCTCGTTCGTCTTCGCGGATCTGCGCATCCTCGGGCAGATCGGCACGACGATCGCGCTGGGGCTGTTGTTCGACACGCTGATCGTGCGGTCGTTCATGACTCCGGCCATCGCGGCCCTGCTCGGCCGTTGGTTCTGGTGGCCGCTGAAGGTGCGCCCCAGGCCTGCGAGCCAGATGCTGCAGCCCTATGGATCCCGGGCGTCGGTCCGTCAGCTCCTGCTGTGGGAGGACGGCGACTCGGCAGCCCCGAAGGGCAGCTAGACCGGTTCGGTGACCTCGACGTCGCGCAGGTTCTTCTTCAGCCGGGCCACCCGCCGCAGCTGTGCGGCGATGTTCATGGACGTCAGCATCGGGATCCCGCCGATGAACGTGCGGAACGACGGGTTGCCGCCGTGCACGTGCAGTTCGTACAGGCAGCCGACGACGTAGAAGAAACCACAGCTGAAGAGCACGGCGGGGATCGCGTAGGCCAGCGGCGAGCGGGCATCGTCGACCAGCTCGGTGGCGTAATCGAACTCGTCGCGGGTCAGGGCTTCGCGCTTGCGCAGTTTGGCGAGAATGGTCTTGTGGGCACCCACCTGCTCACCCAGCGCCGCGGGCGTCCGGTTCTCCAACCGTCGGATGTAGACGAACACGCAGGCGACCAGGGCCAGCGCCAGCATGCCGTCCAGGATCGTGAGGTCACCCCAGAGATTCACCGCGCCACTCCTCTGCTCGCCGGCCGCGACAGTCAGAACGTTAATTGATCTAAGTATCTGCGCGGGCGCCGGGAGACGCAAGGCGGAACGGTCAGCCGAAGCGGATGTTCAACGTCGCCAGGCCGAAGATCTTCCGGCCTTGCGACTTCGCACCCACGAGGACGACACCGGTACGGGTCTCGGGGTCCAGCGACTTGATCTTGCCGCTGTATTCGATATCGGCGCCGCCGTCGGCCGGCACGACGGCGGGCTGGGACAGTCGCACGGCGTAGCGGGTGACGGCACCGGGATCGTCCGACCACGACGAGGCGAACGAAGCCCCCAACCCCATGGTGAGCATGCCGTGCGCGATCACATCGGGCTGGCCGGCGAGGGTGGCGATGTTCTGGTCCCAGTGCAGCGGATTGGCGTCGCCGGACACGCCGGCGTAGTTCACCAGGTCGCCGCGGGACAACCGGGTGTGGTGCACCGGCAGTTCGTCGCCGACCTTCAGATCGTCGAACGACGGCGAGGTGGGGGTGTGAGTGTTCTCGGCGATCCGGCTCGCGGTCGCCGGACGCACCGTCTTCACGTACGGAGCAGCGGAGTCCTCGGCGCCGAGCATGTTGATGCCGTGCATCATCACACCGGCAACGGCCGGCCTGATGGCTGGATCGACCTCCTCACCGGTGACTCCGACGACGGTGGTGTGCAGGGTGTGCACGATCTCGCCCGCGGTGTCGGTGAAGGTGTTGGTGACCGTGATCAGGTCCCGGCCGGCCACCCGGCGCACCGAGGTCAGCTCGATGTCGATGGACAGCTCGTCGCCCTCGACGATCGGGCGGTGCTGCTCGAAGACCTCTTCGGTCTGCAGGTACATGTCGTAGCCGACGACCACCGACTCGAACATGCGCTGGTTGCAGGCCATCGCCGGACCGGATGTGAAGGTCAGCGGCGCGATCAGGCCCGGGTAGCCGAGCTTCCTGGCGGCGTCGACGTTCCAGTGTGCGGGGTGGTGATCCTGCACCGCGCGGGCGAACTCGCGGATCTTCTCGCGGCCGACCAGGTACGTGTCGTCCATCTGGTAGTAGTGGCCGACCCGCGATTCAAGTGTCGAGGTGTCCGATGCTGCGGTCATGAAGGGCTCAACTTCTCTATCTGCGCGCTCGCCGAGGCTGACCAGAGCACATTAACGCGCGGGCACGGCAGCAATCCAAACGGAGCGAGCGATCAGGCGCGCACCGCGCGCCACACCAGATCGGCGACCAGTTGGCAGTAGGGCTCGTCGATGGTCTCGCCGGTGAACAACGCACGCATGTTGATGGGTGCCAGCAGCAGCTCGAGCACCACCTCCGAGTCGATACCGTCCCGGAGCTCACCACGGTCCGCGGCGCGGGCGAACACCACGCTCAGCCGCTCCGCGCGGGCCCGCCACAGCGTGCGCCGGATCTCGATGCCATCCAGGAACGGCTCGCCGATCAGGTGTGAGCCCTGGATCTGATGGCCCTGCCCGGACCCCACATAGGTGGCCATGGCGGCGACGAGCGCAAGCAGGTCGCCGCGCAGGGAGCCGGTATCGGGTGCGATCGCTTCGCGGCCGGCGCCTTCCAGGAGCACATCGATGATGAGTGCCGCCTCGTCCGACCAGAACTCGAGGATCTCGTCGACCACCAGATCATTGCGATCCGCCAATGCCACAATGCTGAACCGGTCGATACCCCATTGCGTCAGCTCCTGCCGGGCCGCCGCATGCACGAGTTCACGAAACTCCGGTGTCAGCCCTGCCGCATCGATCGCACTCAAAAGCAACCTCCCCAAAGCGATTTCATTGATCTTAACCGCCACGGTGCCCGCCGGCGGCACCTTCGTGGCGCGAGAATTACAGCAACAACGCTGGTCAAGAGTAAAAAGTCCGGAGCCTGGAGCAATGGTGACGGCATCCAGAACCAGCGAGTCATAGCCGATTCACAGATTCGATCGCGGCGCCCGCCGACCGGGCCCGGTGAAACCAATTGTCATGGAGCATGATCCACCCACCGGGGTGGGCAGCTGCGACCGGGTCCGGGTAACCGACCGGCGAATGACCATTGCCCCGCGGCGACCGGAGGCGGATCGTGGAGGTATGCGGTTCGGCTGGGTGCCCGTCGTCGCGGCCTTGGCGGCCGGTGCGGTGATCGGCGCGCCCGCCGCACGGGCTGCGGGCGCCGACGCCGTCATCGCAGACCTCGAGGCGCAGGGCTACATCGTCAACATCAATTGGGTCAACGGGTACAACACCAAACCGCTGGCCTACTGCACGGTCGTCGCGGTCAACAATCCGGACCACTCCGGTGCCCCGCCGGCGGTCGGCGACGCCGTCTACGTCGACGTGCGCTGCCCGAACGAAATCGATGGCGAGTCGGGCGGCGAATTCGGGATCGGCATCCTCTTCGGCTGACGTTTGATCCGGCCCGCGCAAATCATCGGCCGCCGTCCGCACGCCAAATGGAATTTGCAGCCGCGTCAAATTCGATGCAGTACAGCCTATTTCGTTTTCTCGCGAGATGCTGCGGCGGGTGCCGGACGTGCTGAGCAAAGCCGAACCCGCTGCCCGGACGTCGATGTCCCGGGCTCCGGGGACGCTTCAGCCGCAAGATCAGATGTATTTGCGACAGCGTAGGCAAATCCGGGAAAGGCGTTGTTGTTTCCGGTGTCGGATCAGCAAGCGCATTAGCTGAAATTGACGCCGCGTACAGCTCCTCGCGAGTGCAAATGCTGCCGGGGCGCCCGCGCGGGCCGTGACGGCCGACGATCATACGCTGTGAAACCGTCACTAATTCCCTGGGGAAAGTTAGCTGAGGGAATCAGTTCCTCGCAGTCGTTTGGCCAGGTAATATTCGGGCAATCGAAAGACCGGAAGTACGAAGCGCCAATTGCCTTGGAGGGCACTGTGACAACAAACCCGTTCGATGACGACGGCGGCCGCTTCGTAGTACTGGTCAACGAGGAGGAGCAGCATAGCCTCTGGCCGACGTTTGCCGATATTCCAGACGGATGGCGAGTCGTCTTCGGTGAAGCGGAGCGTGCCGCCTGTCTGGACTACATCGAAAACGAGTGGACGGATATCCGGCCGAAGAGTCTTCGCGACCGGTTGGCCCAGCAGCAATCAGGCTGAATCGCTCAACTGCTCGATTCGGGGTGGGGATGGAATTCGGGAACGACGACGCAGCGCTGCCGATCACGCGCGGGCAGCTTGACATCTGGTTGGCACAGGAAACGGGAAGCGATTCCCAGGCGGGCAGTGCCTGGCAGCTCGGCCTCTTCACCGAGATCGACGGCTTCATAGAACTGGACGCCCTGGAATGGGCAATTCGGCGGGCCGTCGACGAGGCCGAGCCGATGCGCGCCACATTCCTCGACGTCGACGGCGAGGTCTACCAGCGCCCGGCCGAGGCGGCCGGGGTCGACCTGGCCGTGTTCGACGTGAGCCAGGCCGCCGACCCCGMGCGCGAAGCGCGCGACATCGCCTCGTCGATCCAGCGCACGCCCATGCCGCTGTCCGGCCCGCTCTTCAGATTCGCCGTCTTCCAGGCCGCGGCGGGCACGACCTACCTGTTCGTGTGCTGCCACCACATCGTCATCGACGGCTACGGGCTGGCCCTGGTGTGCCAGCGGATCGCCTCGCTGTACTCGGCGCTGGAGTCCGGCGCGCCGATCCCCGCGTCGATTTTCGGATCGTTGCAGGAGCTCATCGACTGCGAATCGGACTACGAGAAGTCACAGTCCTACGTGACCGATCGGGAGTACTGGACGGCGAATCTCCCGACGCCGGCGCAGGGCACGGGTCTGGGGCGGCGCACACCCGGCACGCAGCCAGGCCATGATTCCGCCAGGAACACCGCCCACGTCCCGTTGGATTCCGCAGTCCTGCAACGGGTTCAGCGCCTGTGCGAGGCGTGGGACATGCCGCGCTCCACCGTGCTGACCGCGGCGTGCGCACTGATCGTGCGGGGCTGGTGCGCCGACGGTGACGGCGTCGTGCTCGACTTCCCCGTCAGCAGGCGGGTGCGCCCGGAGACCAAGACCCTGCCCGCCATGGTCGCCGGGGTGGTGCCGCTGGGCCTGCGTGTCGGGCCGACGGATTCGGTGTCGGACTTCTGTGCCCACGTGGATGTGCGTATCCGGGAGGCGTTGGACCACCAGCGGTTCCCGGTGGAGGCCCTGGAGCGCAAGTCCGGGCTGCGCGGCCCCGGTGAGCTGTCCGACCGGATGGTCGTCGACTTCCTGCCCTCGTCGTTCACGGTGCCGTTCGGAGCCACCTCGGCGTCGGCCGAGCTGATCTCCGGGCCCGGTCGCGGCTCGGGATTTCTGTTCTCCGGCACAGGTGACGAGGTGTTCCTCGGCGTCTTCGGTTCGGCAGGGCCACTCGCGGCGGTCGACACCGCCGAGCTGGCGGGCCGTTTGGAGCGCGTGCTGCATGCGATGATCGTCGATCCGGGACGGCCCGTGTCGTCCCTGGATCTGCTGGACCAGCCCACGCGTGCCCACCTCGAAAGCCTCGGCAACTGGTCTGCGTTGACATCATCTGTGCCGGAACAGGTTTCGATACCGGCCATGTTCGGCGAGCAGGTCCGCCGCAGTCCCGCGGCGATCGCGCTCAGCAGTCAAGGTGAGTCGCTGACCTACGCCGAGCTCGACGAGGCGACCGACCGCATCGCCCATCTGCTCGTGGAACGGGGGATCGGCCCGGGGCAGCGGATCGCACTGCTGCTGCCGCGCTCCACCCAGGCCGTCACGGCGATCCTGGCGGTGCTCAAGACGGGCGCGAGCTACCTGCCGATCGACCCGGCGCTACCGGACGCCCGAATCTCGTTCCTGTTCTCCGATGCCGCCCCGTCGGCGGTGCTCACCAATGCCGAACTCGCCGCCCGGGTAGCCGAATTCGGGGTGCGCGCCATCGATGTCGACGATGCAGGTGTCGACGATGCGGATGTCGCCTCCGCGTTCACCGCACCGGACGCCGGCGACATCGCCTACGTCATCTACACCTCCGGGACGACCGGCACCCCCAAGGGGGTGGCCATCACCCACCACAACCTGACGCAGCTCATCGCGTCGCTGGACGGCGGGCTGCCCGCGCCGGCGGAGCAGGCATGGTCGCATTGGCATTCCTACGCGTTCGACTTCTCCATCTGGGAGATCTTCGCGGCGCTGCTGCGCGGCGGCCGGCTGGTGGTGATACCGGAATCCGTGTCGGCTGAGCCGCAGGAATTCCACGACATGCTGATCGCCGAGCAGGTCACCGTCCTCACCCAGACCCCTTCTGCCATAGGCATGTTGGTCGATGAGGGACTGGAATCCTGTGCGCTGGTCATGGGTGGTGAAGCCTGCCCCGCCGACATCGTCGACCGGTGGAGTCCGAACAGGACGATGATCAACGCCTACGGCCCCACCGAGACCACGATCTATGTCGCGGTCAGCGACCCACTCACCGCGGGCAGCGGCGCGGCGCCGATCGGTACACCGGTGCCGGGGTCGGCACTGTTCGTGCTCGACTCATGGTTGCAGCCCGTGGCCCCCGGCGTCGTCGGCGAACTGTATGTCGCCGGTGACGGAGTCGGGGCCGGCTACGTGAATCGGACCGGCCTGACCGCGGCGCGTTTCGTCGCCTGCCCGTTCGGCTCCGCCGGGCAGCGGATGTACCGCACCGGTGACCTCGTGTACTGGGGACCGGACGGTCAGCTGCACTATGTGGGCCGCGCGGACGATCAGGTCAAGATCCGCGGCTACCGCATCGAACTCGGGGAAGTGCACACGGCACTGGCCGGTATCGAGGGCGTCGCCGGGGCGGCCGTCATCGTTCGCGAGGACCGGCCCGGCGACAGACGGCTGGTCGGCTACGTCACCGGCGTCGTCGACCCGGTCGAGGCGCGGGCGGCGCTACGGTTACGGCTGCCGGCGTACATGGTTCCCGCGGTGGTTGTGGTGCTGGCAGAACTGCCGCTCACCACCAGCGGCAAGCTCGACATCAGGGCGCTGCCCGCACCGGAGTACACCGCAGGCGCGTACCGCGCCCCCGGCAGCGCGACCGAGGAACTGCTGGCCGGCATCTATGCCGACGTGCTCGGTGTCGACAGCGTCAGCGTGGACGACTCGTTCTTCGAACTCGGCGGCGACAGCATCCTTTCCATGCAAGTGTCGGCCCGGGCGCGGGCCGCCGGACTGACGTGCCGGCCGCGCGATGTGTTCGTCGAGCAGACCGTGGCACGCCTCGCGCGCGCGGTGGGGGCAGCCGACACGGACACCGTTGTCGCGGACGACGGTGTCGGACCGGTGCAGGCCACCCCGATCATGCGGTGGCTGGCCACCCAAGACGGACCGGTCGACCAGTTCAACCAGACGCTGGTGGTGCAGGCACCGGCGGGAGTGATCGAGGCCGACGTCACCGCGGTGCTCCAGGCACTGCTGGACACGCACGCGATGCTGCGGCTGCGCCTGAAAAACGGTGCGCTGCAGACACTGGAGGCCGGCGAGGTCGACGCCCGCGACTGCCTGCGCGTGGTGGACGAACTGTCCGATGCGGTGGTGCTGGCGGCCCGGTCACGGCTGAACCCGGCCACCGCGGTGATGCTCAGCGCGGTCTGGGTCGCGACCAGCGGCGAGCTGGTCCTCGTCGTCCACCACCTCGCCGTCGACGGGGTGTCCTGGCGAATCCTGTTGGAGGACATCAACATCGCCTGGGGCCAGCATCGGGCCGGGCAACCGGTGACGCTGGCGCCCACCGGCACCTCGTTTCAGCGGTGGGCGCAGCTGCTCACCGAGCACGCCCGTTCCGACGAGGTGACGCGGCACACGGACACCTGGCAACGGACGGCGGCCGTACCGCCGGTGCTGGCACCCGCGGGTCCCGGTGACACCTACGCGACCGCCGGCCAGCTGACGGCTACACTCGACGCCGAGTGCACCCGCATGCTGCTCGGCGAGGTGCCGGCCGCGTTCCACGCGGGGGTGCAGGATGTCCTGCTCATCGGATTCGCCTTGGCAGTAGCAGAATTCGCGGGCAACCCGACGGCGCCGGTGGGTATCGATGTCGAAGGCCACGGCCGCCACGAAGAACTCAGCGCCCACGTCGACCTGTCGCGCACCGTCGGCTGGTTCACCACCAAGTACCCGGTCGCGCTCACCGTCGACCGGGCCGGGGTGCCCTGGGCGCGGATCGGTGCGGGCGACGCCGCGCTGGGTCCGGTGCTCAAGGACGCCAAGGAGCAACTGCGGGCACTGCCGGATTCGTTGACCTACGGGCTGCTGCGTTACCTGCGGCCCGACAACCTGCTCGACGCCGCCGAGCCCACCATCGGGTTCAACTATCTGGGCCGGTTCGGCTTCCCGGCCATCGACGGGATCGAAAGCCTCTGGCGACTGGGCTCCGACAGCCTCTCCCGCTCGGGTCTCGCTGCCGCACTGGCTATTCCGCTGGCCCACAGCGTGCAGCTCGATGCCGGGACCATCGACACCGCCGCCGGCCCGCAGTTGCAGGCCGACTGGACCTGGGCCACGTCCGTGCTGGAGCGCGACGAGGTCGCGCGGCTGAACACGCTGTGGTTCGAGGCCCTGGCGGGTATCTGCGCGCATGTGCGGGCCGGCGGTGGCGGGCTGACCCCGTCCGACATCGTGCCGGCCCGGCTGCACCAGGATGAGATCGACGAACTGCAGCGCCACCACCGGATCGCCGACATTCTGCCGTTGACTCCGCTGCAGCAGGGGCTGTTGTTCCACACCAGCACCGCCGGCGGTGAGGTGTTCGCCGACATGTATTCGGTGCAGCTGGATTTCACGCTCGTCGGCACGCTCGACCCGGACCGGCTGCACGACGCCGTGCGCACGGTGGTCGGCCGGCACCCGCACCTGGCCGCGCAGTTCTGCAGGCAATACGAGCATCCCGTGCAGGTCATCCTCTCGGATCCGGTGATCGCCTGGAGCTTCCTGGATTTCAGCGGCACCGGCGACGGGCTCGAAGACGAGATCGAGCGGTTTTGCACGCGGGAACGCACCGCCGTCGGCAGCCTCGGTGACCAACCGGCCTTCCGGGCGGTGCTGATCCGCACCGCGCCGCAGCGGCACCGCTTCGTGTTGACCAACCACCACATCGTGCTCGACGGCTGGTCCATGCCGATCCTGCTGCGCGAGATCTTCGCCTGCTACTTCGGGCAACGCCTGCCCGCCGCCGCGTCCTACCGCCGATTCATCACCTGGCTGGCCGACCGCGACCTGGACGCCGCGCGCGCGGCCTGGCGCGACGTGCTCGCCGGCTTCGACACGCCCACTCTGGTCGGCCCGCGGGACCGGCTGCAGGATCGATTGGGCTTGGGGCGGCGCGGTTTCGCCACCTTCGAGGTCTCCGAACAGACGACCGGGGCGCTTGGCGAACTGGCCCGGTCCCGCCAGACCACCGTCAGCACGGTGCTGCAGGCAGCCTGGGCCGTCTTGCTCACCGCGCTGACCGGCAACCAGGACGTGGCGTTCGGCACGGCCCGATCCCGGATGGGCCAACTCGACGTGGCCGACGCCGAATCGATGGTGGGCCTGCTGATCAACACGGTGCCGGTGCGCGCCGCCATCACCGCGGACACCACCGCCACCGATCTGCTCGGGCAGCTGCAGACCGCGCACAACGACACGCTGGACCATCAGCACCTGGCCCTGGCCGAGATTCATCGCGCCACCGGCCACGAGCAACTCTTCGACACCCTGTTCGTCTATGAGAACTATCCGATCGACACCGACGTCCCGCTGGGCGACGACCTGACCATGGCCGGTTTCACCAACCGGGAATACAACCACTACCCGCTGACGGTGGAAGCGCTACCGGGCCGCGAACTCAGCCTGCACGTCGAGTACGACACCGAGGTGTTCACCGCGGCCGGTATCGCCGCGCTGACCGGCAGGCTGGGCCGGCTGCTGGTGGCCATGACCACCGAGCCCGATCGAAAGTTGTTGTCGGTCAACCTGCTCGGTGCGGAAGAACAGACTGAGCTGGACCGCTGGTCGGGTGCGGACGCCACGGCGCCGGTCGGCGTCGCCACCGAGCTGCTGGCGGCCGCGGTCATCACCCATCCGGAAGCGGTCGCCGTCATCGACGCTGACCGCAGCTACACCTACCGCGAACTCGATGAGTGGTCGAACCGATTGGCGCGCAAGCTGATCGGCGACGGAGCCGGGCCCGAGCACGCCGTCGGCGTGGCGATCGACCGCAGTGCGGAACTGGTGGCGGCCTGGTGGGCGGTGAGCAAGGCCGGCGCCATCTACGTGCCGGTGGATCGCACCCATCCGGTGGAACGCATCGCGACGGTCCTGAACTCGGTGGCGGCGGTGTGTGTGCTGACCGGCGGGACCGACACGGTGGCGGGCGCCGGAGCCCGGCCGGTGTTGCGGATCGACGACCTGCAGCTCGGGGAATTCAGCGCGGCGCCGCTCACCGACGCCGACCGGCCCGGCCCGCTGAACCCCACCAACACTGCCTATGTCATCTTCACCTCGGGCTCGACCGGCGAGCCCAAGGGTGTGGCGGTCGGGCATGCCGGACTGCTGGGAGCCGCTGCGGCCCAACGTGTCGGCTATGGGCTGGGCCCGGACGCCCGCGTCCTGGCGGTCGCCGCGCCCACCTTCGACGCCTCGCTGTTCGAGTTGTTGTTGGCGACCGGCTCCGCGGCCGCGCTGGTGGTGGCCCCCCGCGATGTCTACGCCGGCGAGGCGCTGACCGCGCTGATGCAGCGGCAGCGGGTGAGCGCGGCACTGCTGACCCCGACCGTGGTGGCATCGCTGGACCGGGCCCGCCTCGACGGCCTGACGACCCTGATCACCGGGGGCGAGGCCTGCCCGGACGAGCTCGTGCACGCGTGGGCGCCCGGGCGGCGGATGTTCAACGCCTACGGCCCCAGCGAGGCCACCATCTGGGCCACCGGAACACCGCTGACACCGGCGCGGCCGGTCAACATCGGCGCACCGATCGGCGGCGTGCGCACCTTGGCACTCGATGCCCAGCTGAACCCGGTACCCGTCGGCGTGGTCGGCGAGTTGTACCTGGCCGGACCCGCGCTGGCGCACGGTTACCTCGGCCGCACTCGCCTGACCGCCGATCGATTCGTCGCCAATCCGCATGGCGGACAAGGGCAACGCATGTATCGCACCGGCGACCTGGCCCGGTGGAACGCCGACGGGACGCTGGACTACCTGGGGCGCGTCGACACCCAGATCAAACTGCGCGGCCAGCGCATCGAACTCGGCGAGATCGAGAGTGCACTGCTGGCCTGCCCGCAGGTCAGTCAGGCGGCGGCCACCGTGCACCACGGCACGACGGGTTCCCAGCTGGTCGCCTACATCACCTTCGAGCAGGCCACCGAGACCAACCGCGACACCCAGCACGACGACGAGATCGTCGAAGAATGGCAGACCATCTACGACGAGCTGTACGCGGCCGACGGCGAGGCGGTGCCGTTCGGGTCCGACTTCCGGGGGTGGAACAGCAGCTACACCGGAGAACCGATTCCGTTGGCCGAGATGGAGGAATGGCGTTCGACGACGGTCGACCGGATCCTGGCGCTGCACCCGCGGCACGCCCTGGAAATCGGCGCCGGGTCGGGCCTGTTGCTCTCCCAGGTCGCCCCGCACTGCGAACGCTACGTGGCCACCGACATCTCCGCGGCCGCCGTCGACAAGCTCACACATGCGTTGCAGCAGTGGCAGATTCCGTGGCGCGACCGGGTCGACCTGTCGGCGCGGCCCGCGCACGTCACCGTAGGCCTGCCGACGGCGCATTTCGACACGATCATCGTCAACTCGGTGGTGCAGTACTTCCCCAATGCGACCTATCTGGCCGAGGTCATCGACAACGCGCTGGAACTCTTGGCGCCGGGTGGTTCCCTGTTCATCGGCGATGTGCGCAATCACAGTCTGCAGAACGCCTTCCAGACCGGCATCGCGATGGCCCGCACCGGCAGTACCGCATCGACCGACGCGGCGGTGCTGCGCCAGCGCGTGCAGCACGCCGTGCTGGGCGAACCCGAACTGCTGCTGGCCCCGGAATTCTTCTCCCGATGGTCGGCCGCGGGCGGACTCGACATCCAGGTCCGACGCGGATCAGCGGACAACGAACTGAGCCGCTACCGCTACGACGTCACCATCCATAAGGCACCCGCCGCGGTCCGTTCGGTCGCGACCGCCCCCGCCTGGCCGTGGGCGGAGGTCGCGGACCTGTCCGTCTTGACGGATCGGCTGACCACCGAGATCCCGGATGCACTGCGTATCAGCGGAATTCCGCGTGCCGGCGTCATCGGTGACGTCGCCGGCGAACGGGCACTCGCGGCGGGCGGCGCCGTCGGCACCGTGCAGGCCGGAGTGGTACCCGAAGAGTTGCATCGGCTGGGCGCCGGCGCCGGCTATCGCGTGGCTGTCACCTGGGGCGCCGAGCCCGGCACCGTGGACGCCGTCTTCGTCAGGCCCACGGATGCCGTGCTGACCGACGTGTACCTACCGGACCCGCATCAGCATCACCTGGCCAACGAACCGCACAGCAGCACCAAGCTCAGCGCGGTGCGTCGGCGACTGAGCACCTGGCTGCCCGACTACATGGTGCCCCCACACATCGTGGTGCTCGACGAGATGCCATTGACCTCCTCGGGCAAGCTGGATCGCAAAACCCTTCCCGCGCCGGAGTATTCCGATGCCGACGGTTACCGCGCCCCGGTGGGCGCGGTGCAGGAGATCCTGGCCGACATCTACGCCCAGGTGCTCGGCGTGCAACGGGTCGGGGTGGACGATTCGTTCTTCGATCTGGGCGGCGACTCGCTGTCCGCCATGCGCCTGATCGGTGCCGTCAACGCCAGCCTGAATGCCGATCTCTCGGTGCGCACGGTCTTCGAGGCGCCGACGGTCGCCGAGCTGGCGCCCCGGGTCGGCGGGGATGCCCGCCGGCTGGAGCCGCTGACCGCGACCGCGCGGCCCGACGTGGTGCCGCTGTCGTTCGCGCAGAACAGATTGTGGTTCTTCGACCAGCTGCAGGGACCCTCACCGATCTACAACCTGGCGGTGGCGCTGCGGCTGCGCGGCAGGCTGGACGCCGGCGCGTTGCGGGCGGCACTGGCCGACGTGGTCGGCAGGCACGAATCCCTGCGCACCCTCTACACCGCGCCCGGGGGCACCGCCCAACAGGTGGTGCTGCCCGCCGAACAGGCCGACATCGGGTGGGACCACGTCGACGCCGCCGGCTGGCCCGCCGCGCGGCTCGACGAGGCGGTCAGCGCCGCCACCCGGCACACCTTCGACCTGGCGGCCCAGATTCCGTTCCACGCCAAACTGTTCCGCGTCAGCGACGGCGAACACATCCTGGTCACCGTGGTGCACCACATCGCGGCCGACGGCTGGTCCATCACCCCGCTGGTACGCGACCTCGGGCTGGCCTACGCCAGCCGCTGTGTGGGGCAGGCCCCCGCCTGGGAGCCGCTGCCGGTGCAGTACGTCGACTACACGCTCTGGCAGCGCACACAGCTGGGCGACATCGACGATCAGGCCAGCCCGATCGCCGCCCAGCTGGCCTACTGGGAAGAGGCACTGACCGGCCTGCCCGAACGGCTGGCGCTGCCCGCCGACCGCCCCTACCCGGCGGTGGCCGATCACCACGGCGCCCGCGTGTCGGTGCACTGGCCGACCGAGGTGCAGCAGCAGGTCCGCCGGGTGGCACGGGAGCACAACGCGACCAGCTTCATGGTGATCCAGGCGGCGTTCGCCGCACTGCTCTCCCGGGTGGGCGCGACAACCGATGTGGCCGTGGGCTTCCCGATCGCGGGCCGCGGCGACTCCGCGCTCGACGAACTCGTCGGGTTCTTCGTCAACACCCTCGTGCTGCGCGTGGACCTGGCCGGCGACCCCACGTTTGCCGAGCTGCTGAGCCAGGTCCGTCGCCGCAGCCTCGCCGCATACGAGCACCAGGACGTGCCGTTCGAGGTGCTCGTGGAGCGGCTCAACCCGACCCGCAGCCTGACCCATCACCCGTTGGTCCAGGTGCTGCTCGGGTGGCAGAACTTCACCTGGCAGGCCGGCGACGCGGCGGGCCTGGCACTGGGCGACCTGCAGGTGACGCCGCTACCCGTCGACACCGAGACCGCGCGGATGGATCTGGCGTTCTCGTTGGGCGAGCGGTGGGATGAGGACGGCGAACCCGCCGGCCTCGACGTGAACGTCGAGTACCGCACCGACATCTTCGACGCCGACACCGTCGGTGCGCTCGTCGGCCGGCTGGGGCGACTCCTGAACGCCCTGACCGCCGATCCGGACCTCCGGCCGGCTGCCGTCGATCTGCTCGACGACGCCGAACACGTGCGGCTGGACCGGTGGGGCAACAGGGCGGTCCTGGCCGCGACGGCCACCGAGGCGACGGTGGTCGAGCTCTTCGCGGCGCAGGTGTCCCGCGACCCCGCCGCGGTGGCACTCGTGTGCGGCGACCGGTCCTTGACCTACCAGCAGCTCGACGACGCCGCGAACCGGCTGGCGCGCCGGCTCGCCGAACACGGCGCGGGCCCGGGACAGTCGGTGGCGCTGCTCTTTTCGCGTTCCGCCGAAGCGGTCGTGGCGATCCTGGCCGTTCTCAAGGCCGGCGCCGCCTACCTGCCGATGGATCCGGCGCTGCCCGCGGCGCGCGTCGAATTCATGCTCGGCGACGCCGCGCCGATCGTCGCCGTCACCACCGCGGAGCTGGCCGACCGGTTCGCCGGCACGGGTGTTCCCGTCATCGACGTGCATGATCCGGTCGACGCCCAGCCGGGTGCGCCGCTGCCCGCTCCCCGGCCCGACGACGTGGCCCACATCATCTACACCTCGGGCACCACCGGTGTGCCCAAGGGCGTGGCCGTCACCCAGCGCAACGTCACCCAGTTGTTCCGGGGCCTGCAGATCGGGATCGACCTGTCCCCGCAACAGGTGTGGACGCAATTCCACTCGTACGCCTTCGACTTCTCGGTGTGGGAGATCTGGGGTGCCCTGCTGCACGGCGGCCGGCTGATCGTGGTGCCCGACGCGGTGGCGCGTTCGGCGGCGGACTTCCACGACCTACTCGTCCGCGAGCGGGTCACCGTGCTCACCCAAACCCCTTCGGCCGCAGCGGTGTTGTCCACCGATGGGCTGGACGGCACCGCGCTGGTCATCGGTGCCGAAGCCTGCCCGCCCGAGATGGTGGACCGCTGGGCCCCCGGGCGCACCATGGTCAACGTCTACGGGCCGACCGAGACCACGATGTGGCTGTGCAAGAGCACACCGCTGACGGCGGGCTCCGGGGCGCCACCGATCGGCTCGCCGACCGCAGGCGCGGCGTTCTTCGTGCTCGACGAACGGCTGCGGCCCGTGCCCCCCGGGGTGGTCGGCGAGCTGTATCTGTCCGGTCTCGGCGTGGGCATCGGCTACTGGCGCCGGACCGGTTTGACGGCAACGCGTTTCATGGCCTGCCCGTTCGGCGCACCCGGTCAGCGCATGTACCGGACCGGTGACCTGGTGTCCTGGCGGCCCGACGGCCAGCTGGACTACTTCGGCCGCGCCGACGAACAGGTCAAGGTCCGCGGGTACCGGATCGAACTCGGCGAGGTTCGTTCGGCGCTGGCCGCCGTGCCCGACGTGGAGCAGGCGGTGGTGATCGCCCGCGAGGACAGGCCCGGCGACAAACGCCTCGTCGGATACATCACCGGCACAGCCGATCCCGCGGAGGCCCGCGCGGCGCTCGCCCAGCGGCTGCCCGGCTACATGGTGCCCGCGGCGGTGCTCGCCGTGCCGGCCATGCCCGTCACGGTCAACGGCAAGCTCGACACCCGGGCGCTGCCCGCCCCCGACTACCACGACACCGCGCGCTACCGCGCCCCGTCCGGCGCGGTCGAGGAGATGCTCACCGCGATCTACGCGGAGCTGCTCGGCGTCGACCGGGTCGGGGTGGATGATTCGTTCTTCGACCTCGGCGGCGACTCGCTGTCGACGATGCGGCTGATCGCGGCCATCAACAGCGAAGTGGGGGCCGACCTCCCGGTCCGCACCGTGTTCGAGGCGCCGACGGTGGCCCAACTCGCGCTGCGCCTCGGCGATTGCGGGCGCGGGCAGGAACCGTTGGTCGCCGGTACGCGGCCCGACGTCGTCCCGCTGTCGTTCGCGCAGAACCGGTTGTGGTTCATCGACCAGCTGCAGGGCCCGTCCCCGATGTACAACATGCCGGTGGCGCTGCGGCTGCGGGGCCGGCTCGACAGCGACGCGCTGCGTGCCGCCCTGGCCGACGTGGTGGCCCGGCACGAAAGCCTGCGCACCAGATTCGTGGCGCCGGGCGGAACCCCGCAACAGCTGGTTGTCGCCGTCGACCGCGCCGAGATCGGTTGGGACGTCGTCGATGCGGACGGTTGGAGCCCGGACCGGCTGGCCGGTGCGGTGCGCTCGGCGGGGCAGTACGCCTTCGACCTGAGTGCGGAGATCCCGGTGCGGGCCACCCTCCTCCGCGCGGCCGAGGAGGACCATCTGCTCGTCGCCGTGGTGCACCACATCGCCGCGGACGGCTGGTCGTTGCGGCCCTTGGTGACCGACCTGGGGCTGGCCTACGCCGCCAGGTGCGCGGGCACAGCACCCGCCTGGGAACCGCTCGGGGTCCAGTACATCGACTACACGCTGTGGCAGCGCGCGCAATTGGGCGATATCGATGACCACACCAGCCCGATCGCCGAACAGTTGACCTACTGGGAAGAGGCGCTGCACGGTCTGCCGGAACGCCTCGACCTGCCCACCGACCGCCCCTATCCCGCCGTGGCCGACCAGCGTGGTGCCACGGTCGAGGTGAACTGGGACGGCGCCCTCCAGGAGCAGATCGCGCGGGTGGCGCGCGAGCACAACGCGACCAGCTTCATGGTGATCCAGGCGGCCCTGTCGGTACTGCTCGCCACACTGAGCGCGAGCTCCGATGTGGCCGTGGGCTTTCCGATCGCCGGTCGGCGCGACCCGGCGCTCGACGACCTGGTCGGCTTCTTCGTCAACACCCTGGTGCTGCGGGTGGACCTGGCCGGTAACCCGACGCTGGCCGAACTGCTGGATCAGGTGCGGAGCCGCAGCCTGGCCGCCTATGAGCATCAGGACGTGCCCTTCGAGGTCCTCGTCGAGCGGCTGAACCCGAGCCGTAGCCTCACCCACCACCCGCTGGTTCAGGTGATGTTGGGCTGGCAGAACTTGCCCTGGCAGCACACCGATGACGCGGCCGGACTGGTGCTCGACGACCTGGCGGTCACACCACTGCCCGTCGACACCCAGGTCGCCCGGATGGATCTGGCCTTCTCGCTGTCCGAGAAGTGGAACCCGGCCGGAGCGCCGGCCGGTATCGGCGGCATCGTCGAGTACCGCACGGACGTGTTCGACTCCTCCAGTGTCGAGGCACTGGTGCAGCGGTTGCGGCGGGTCCTGGTGGCGATCACCACCGATCCCGCGCGGCCACTGTCCGCGGTGGATTTGGTTGCCCCTGACGAGCATTCGCACCTGGATGCGTTGGGCCACCGGGAGACGCTGACCCGGCCGGCAATCGACACGTCGATGCTGGAGCTCTTCGCCTCCCACGTCGAACGCACCCCGGATGCGGTCGCGGTCAGCGACGGGGACCGGGCGATCACCTATGCGGAGCTGGACATCGCGTCGAACAGGCTGGCGCACGCCCTCTCCGGGTACGGCTGCGGCCCCGGTGGATGCTGCGCGCTGCTGCTGTCGCGGTCGGCCGAGACCGTCGCCGCCATGCTCGCGGTACTCAAGACGGGCGCGGCCTATCTGCCCGTCGATCCGGGGTGGCCCGCCGAGCGGATCGACTTCGTGTTGGCCGACGCGTCGCCGGCGGTGACGATCACCACCGACGAGTTCGCCGGTCGCCTCGACGGTCTCACCGGTGCGGTGCTCGACGTCGATGACCCGGGTGTCGCCGGGCAGCCGGGGACGGCGTTGCCGCGCCCGGCCGCGGATGATCTCGCCTACGTCATCTACACCTCGGGCACCACCGGTGTACCCAAGGGTGTGGGGCTCACCCATGCGAACGTGACCCAGTTGTTGGCGTCGCTGGAGTCCGGGCTGCCGCCGGCCGGGGTCTGGAGCCATGCGCACTCGCCGGCTTTCGACGTCGCGGTGTGGGAGATCTTCGGGGCCCTGCTGCGCGGCGGCCGGGTGGTCGTCGTCCCGGACGCGGTGGCCCGCTCGGCGCCGGACCTGCAGGCACTGCTGGTGGCCGAAGGTGTCACCGTCTTGACCCAAACCCCCTCTGCCGCAGCCATGTTGTCACCGGCGGGCCTGGAGTCGGCGACACTGGTGGTGGTCGGTGAAGCCTGCCCGGCCGAGGTCGTCGAGCAGTGGTCCCCCCATACGGTCATGCTCAACGCCTACGGCCCCACCGAGACCACGATGTGCGTGGCGGTCAGCGCCCCGCTGCGGCCGGGAGCCGACGTCGTACCCATCGGCACCCCGGTCGGCGGGGCCGGCCTGTTCGTGCTCGACGGCTGGCTGCGGCCGGTGCCGACGGGTGCGGTCGGCGAGCTGTACGTGGCGGGCGCCGGGCTGGGCGTTGGCTACCTGCGCCGGGCCCCCCTGACCGGAACACGGTTCGTGGCGTGCCCGTTCGGGCGGCCCGGGCAGCGGATGTATCGCACCGGCGACCTGGTGCGCTGGGGCGCCGACGGCCAGCTGCGCTACCTCGGCCGTGCCGATGAACAGGTCAAGATCCGTGGCTACCGCATCGAACTCGGCGATGTGCGCGCCGCGTTGAACGCCGTCGACGGCGTGGAGCAGGCGGTGGTGATCGCCCGCGAGGACAGGCCCGGCGACAAGCGGCTGGTCGGTTACCTGACCGGCACCGTCGACCCCGGACAGGTACGTGCCGCCCTGGCCGAACGTCTACCGGCCTACATGGTGCCCGCCGCGGTCATGGTGCTCGACGCGCTGCCGCTGACGGCCAACGGAAAACTCGACACCCGTGCGCTACCCGCCCCCGACTATGTGACCGGGGCCTACCGTGCGCCCGGCAACCCCGTCGAGGACATCCTGGCCGGGGTGTTCGCCGAACTCCTCGGGGTGGACCGGGTCGGCATCGACGACTCGTTCTTCGACCTCGGCGGCGACAGCATCACCGCCATGCGGCTGATCGCCGCGGTGAACACGTCGCTGGGCGCCGACCTGGCCGTGCGCGCCGTGTTCGAAACCCCCACCGTCGCCGGGCTGGCACCCCGGATCGACGGTGGTGCAACCGCTCTCGACCCGCTGGTCGCCGGGGCCCGGCCCGATGTCATCCCGTTGTCCTTCGCGCAGAACAGGCTGTGGTTCCTTGAGCAGCTGCAGGGACCTTCGGCGGTGTACAACCTGGCGACGGCGATGCGCCTGGAAGGCCGGCTCGACACCGCGGCGCTGCATGCCGCGCTGGCCGACGTCGTCACTCGGCACGAGAGTCTGCGCACGCTGTTCGCCGCACCCGACGGGATCCCGCAGCAGATCGTGATCCCCGCGGACCGGGCGCAGTTCGGCTGGCAGGTCATCGACGCCGAGGGCTGGCCGGTGCAGCGGCTGGATGAGGCCGTCCACGCCGCCACCCGGTACGCCTTTGACCTGGCGGCCGAGATTCCGTTGCGGGCCACCCTTTTCCGGGTCGCCCCAGATACGCACGTGCTGGTGGCCGCGGTGCATCACATCGCCGCCGACGGCTGGTCCATCACACCGTTGGCCCGCGACCTCGGCATGGCCTATGTCGCTCGTTGCGCCGGTCTGGCCCCCGGGTGGCGGGACCTGCCGGTCCAGTACGTCGACTACACCCTTTGGCAGCGTGCGCAATTCGGTGAACTGAACGACAGCGGCAGCCCCATCGCCGCCCAGTTGGCCTACTGGGAAGACGCGCTGGCCGGCCTGCCCGAACGCGTGTCACTGCCCACCGACCGCCCCTACCCGCTGGTCGCGGATCAGCGGGGAGCCACCGCCGCCGTGGAGTGGCCGGCCGAGCTGCAGCAGCAGATCGCCCGGGTGGCCCGCGCACACAACGCCACCAGTTTCATGGTGGTGCAGGCCGCCCTGCTGGCCCTGTTGTCCAAGATCGGCGGGAGTTCCGATGTGGCCGTGGGGTTCCCGATCGCTGGACGGCGCGACGCGGCGCTGGACGAACTCGTCGGCTTCTTCGTCAACACCTTGGTGCTGCGCGTCGAGGTGGCGGGGGACCCCAGCTTCGCCGATCTGCTGGCGCAGGTGCAGCAGCGCAGCCTGGCCGCCTACGAGAACCAGGATGTGTCGTTCGAGGTGCTGGTGGAACGGCTCAACCCGGTCCGCAGCCTGGCTCACCATCCGCTGGTACAGGTGATGCTGGCCTGGCAGAACCTGCCGGGCCAGGGCAACGGTCCGGCCGGCGGGCTGGCCCTGGGTGACCTGGCGGTCATCCCGATGCCGGTGGACACCAAGACCGCCCGGATGGATCTGACCTTCTCGCTGGGCGAGCGCTGGACCGAGGCCGGCGACCTCGCGGGCATCGCGGGGACCGTGGAATACCGCACGGATGTCTTCGACGCCGCGGCCATCGACACCCTCGTCGCCCGGTTGCAGCGCATGCTGACCGCGGTCGTCGCGGACCCTGGGATCGCGCTGTCGTCGGTGGACGTGCTCGCCGACCCCGAGCGCACCCGGATCGATGACCTGGCCAACCTGGCGGCGCTGACCGAACCGGTCACCGATCCCTCAATCCCGGAACTGTTCGCCGCTCAGGTCGCGCGTACCCCGGACGCGGTGGCCCTCACCCATCTCGACCGATCACTGACCTACCGCGAACTCGACGAGGCCGCCAACCGGCTGGCGCACCTGCTGTCCGGCCGGGGAGCGGGCCCGGGACAGACGGTGGCACTGCTGCTTCCCCGCTCGGCCGACGCCATCGTCGCGATCCTTGCGGTGCTCAAGGCCGGAGCGGCCTATCTGCCGATCGACCCGGCGCTGCCCGCCGCCCGGATCGACTTCGTGCTCGCCGACGCCGCGCCGGTCGCCGTACTCGCCCCCGCCGATCTGGCCGACCCGGCCCTGGACACCCAGCCCAACACCTCGTTGCCGTGGCCCGCCGCCCAGGATCTCGCCTACCTGATCTACACCTCGGGCACCACCGGCGTACCCAAAGGCGTTGCCGTCACGCACCGTAACGTCACGCAGCTGCTGACCTCCCCGGATTGCGGCCTGCCGACCGCCGGGGTCTGGTCGCAGTGGCATTCACTGGCGTTCGACGTGTCGGTGTGGGAGATCTTCGGCGCGCTGCTGCGCGGCGGCCGCCTCGTCGTGGTGTCGGAGTCGGCGGCGCGTTCGCCGGAGGACCTGCATGCCCTGCTCGTGGCGGAACGGGTCACCGTGCTCAGCCAAACCCCCTCGGCCGCAACGATGCTCCCGACGGCCGGCCTCGGCGATGTCACCCTGGTGGTCGCCGGCGAGGCGTGCCCGGCCGAACTGGTGCAGAGCTGGACCCACGCCGAGGGCGGGCCCGCCCGCACGATGATCAACGCCTACGGCCCGACCGAGGCCACCATCTACGCCGCGATCAGCGCACCGCTGGCAGCCGGGCCCGGGCCGCAAGCACGGCGGGTCCCGATCGGGCGGCCGGTCCCCAAGGCCGCAACGTTCGTGTTGGACAGCAGGTTACGGCCGGTCCCGCTGGGGGTGATCGGCGAGTTGTACCTCGCCGGTGCCGGCGTCGCGGCGGGATACGTGCGCCGCGGTGGCTTGACCGCATCGCGATTCGTGGCCTGCCCCTTCTCCGGTGCCGGCGCCCGCATGTACCGCACCGGGGACCTGGTCCGGTGGCGCGCCGACGGACAACTGGACTACCTGGGCCGCGTCGACGAACAGGTCAAGATCCGCGGCTACCGCATCGAACTCGGCGAGGTGCGCACGGCGCTCGCCGCGCTGGACGGGGTCGACCAGGCCGCGGTCATCGCCCGTGCGGACCGGCCCGGTGACAGACGTCTGGTCGGTTACGTCACCGGTGCCGTCGACCCGGCCGCGGCGCGCGCGATGCTGGCGGACACGTTGCCGGCGTACATGATCCCGTCCGCGGTGGTGCTGCTGCCCGAGTTGCCGCTGACGTCCAACGGCAAGCTGGACACCCGCGCACTGCCGGAGCCGGAGTACACGGCGGGCCGGTACCGGGCTCCGTCCGGTGCGGTCGAGGAGATCCTCGCCGGCATCTACGCCAATGTGCTCGGCACCGACCGGGTGGGCATCGACGATTCCTTCTTCGACCTCGGCGGTGACAGCATCTCGTCGATGCAGGTGGTCACCCGGGCCCGCGCGGCGGGACTGACCTGCCGGACGCGCGACATCTTCGTCGAACAGACCGTCGCCCGGCTGGCGCGGGTCACCGAGATCGCGGGCACCGGGTCCGGACCGGACGACGATGGCATCGGTCCGGTGCAGCCCACGCCCATCATCCGCTGGCTGGCCGAGACACCGGGCCCGGTGGACGAGTTCAACCAGACGATGTCGGTGCACGCGCCGGCCGGTGTCACCGAAGCCGATGTCGTGGTGGTGCTGCAGGCACTGCTGGACCGGCATGGCACGCTGCGGATGTCGTCGCGGGACGGGGCATTGTCGGTGCCCCCGGCCGGATCCGTCGATGCCCGCGATTGCCTGCAGACCGTCGAGGAACTGTCGGACGGGGCGGTGGTGGCGGCGCGTGCGCGGCTGGACCCGGCCGCAGGCAGCATGCTCAGTGCGCTCTGGGTGACCGGCACCGGCCAGTTGGTGGTCATCGTGCATCACCTGGCGGTGGACGCGGTGTCCTGGCGAATCTTGTTGGAGGACATCAACATCGCCTGGGGTCAACACCACGCCGGGCAGCCGGTCGAGTTGCCGGCGGGCGGCACGTCGTTCCAGCGCTGGGCGGCGGTGCTCGCCGAACATGCCGCGCACCCGGACGTCGCGGCGGGGGCACTGGCGTGGCAGCAGGTGTCCGACGTCGCCGCCGTGTTGCCGCCGGTCCAGCCCGGCACCGACACCTTCGCCACCGCGGGTCACCTGTCCGCGCAGCTGGATGCCGAGACCACCGCGATGCTGCTCGGTGAGGTCCCCGCGGCGTTCCATGCGGGCATCAACGACATCCTGCTCATCGCATTCGCCATGGCGACAGCCGAATTCGTGGACGCCGGAGAGGCTCCGGTCGGCATCGATGTCGAAGGACACGGACGCCACGAGGACCTGGGTGGCGATGTCGACCTCACCCGCACCGTCGGCTGGTTCACCACCAAGCACCCGGTGGCACTGACCTCGGGTGCGATCAGCTGGGCGCAGGTGGTCGCGGGCGACGCCACGCTCGGTGCCGCCGTGAAGAACGCGAAGGAACAATTGCGCGCCCTTCCCGACGCCGTCACCTACGGCCTGCTGCGCTACCTCACCGCCGACGCGACCCTGGTCACCCCGGACCCGACGATCGGGTTCAACTATCTCGGTAGGCAAGGCGCCGCGGGGAATCTGCCCGAAACCTTCTGGCGCGCAGGCCAGGACATCGCCCTCGCGCAGACGGCCGCCGCGATCCCCATGCCGCTGATGCACACACTGGAACTCACCGCAGGCACCGTCGACACCGCCGACGGCTCACAACTGCACGCCAACTGGACGTGGGCACCGTCAGCGCTGAACCGGGAGCGGGTCGCCCGGCTCAGCCGGCTGTGGTTCGAGGCACTGGCCGGAATCTGTGCTCATGTGCGCGGCGGTGGCGGCGGCCTGACGCCGTCGGACATCGCGCCGGCCCGGCTGCACCAGCACCAGATCGACGAGCTGTCCGCGCGCCACCAGATCATCGACGTGCTGCCGCTGACACCCGTGCAGCAGGGGCTGCTGTTCCACGCCACCACCGGTGAGGGCGACCTGTACGCCGGTCAGCTGGACATCGGCTTGTCCGGCCGGCTCGACGAACCGCGGCTGCGTGCTGCGGTGCACGCGGTACTGCGCCGGCATCCGAATCTGGACGCCCGCTTCCATCAGCGGTACGGCGAACCGGTGCAGTCCATTCCGGCAGACCCCGCGTTGTCGTGGCGGTACGTGGAGCGCGACGGCGAGGTTGGCCAGATATGCGCCGACGAGCGCGCCGCGGTATGCGACCTGGGCGACCAGCCGGCGTTCCGCGCCGCATTGATCCGGCTGGCGCCGGACCGGTACCGGTTCATACTGACCAATCACCACATCGTGCTGGACGGCTGGTCCATGCCGATCCTGTTGGGCGAGATCTTCGCCGGCTACCACGAGCATCGGCTGCCCGCCACGACGCCGTATCGCCACTACGTCACCTGGCTGGCCGCCCGCGACCGCGATGCAGCGCGGATGGCCTGGGGTGAACTGTTCGTCGGCTTCGACGCGCCCACCATCGTGGCCCCGCCGGAGCCGGGTGCCCGCAACGTCGAAACCTTCACGCTGCCGGCCGAAGTGGCCCGCGAGGTCGCCGGGCTGGCCCGGGCCCGGCGCACCACCGCCAACATCGTCCTGCAGGCCGCGTACGCGCAGGTGCTGTGCTGGTTGACCGGCCGCCACGATGTCGCTTTCGGTACCACGGTGTCGGGCCGTCCGGCCGAGGTCGCCGGGGTCGAATCCATGGTCGGCCTGTTCATCAACACGGTGCCGGTACGCGCGCACATCACCGCGGCCACCACCGCCGCCGACCTGTTGGATCAGCTACAGGGCGCGTACAACCACACCATCGAGCATCAGCATCTGGCGCTCAACGAGATTCACCGCGCCACCGGCCAGGACCAGTTGTTCGACACGCTGTTCGCCTACGAGAACTATCCGGTCGACGCGGGCGTGCTCTCGGGACCGGGCGAACTGGACGTCACCGGGGTGAGCACCCGGGAGTCCACCCACTACCCGCTGTCGGTGCAGGCCCAACCGGGGACCGAGCTCAGCCTTCGCGTCGAATACGACACCGCGCTGTTCGACGCTGCTGGAATCACCGCCTTCGTCAGGCGATTCCAGCGAGTGCTCGCGGCCATGACCGCCGACCCGCACCGCAGGCTGTCCGTGCAGGACACCCTCGACGCCGACGAGCACGCCGCCCTGGATCGATGGAGCGGGCGTGCGGTGCTCACCCGGCGCAGCGCCGGTGCGTCCATACCCGCCCTGTTCGCCGCGCAGGCCGCGCGCACCCCGGACGCGGTGGCCCTCACCTATGGCGACCGTGCGCTGAGCTACCGGGAACTCGACGAGCTGTCGGACGGGCTGGCGCACCGCCTGGCCGGTCATGGTGCCGGCCCGGGACGGGCTGTGGCACTGCTGTTCCCGCGCTCGGCCGATGCGGTCGTGTCGATCCTCGCGGTCCTCAAGTCCGGAGCCGCCTACCTGCCCATCGACCCGGCGCTGCCGTCGACGCGCATGGAGTTCATGCTCGCCGACACCGCCCCCGTTGCGGCCATCACGACCGGTGAGTTGGGGGAGCGGTTGCACGGGCTGGGGATCCCGGTCATCGCAGTCGACGAAGCAATCGACGAAGCGATTGACGTGCAGCGGGTAGCACTGCCGTGGCCGTCCCCCGACGACATGGCGCACATCATCTACACCTCGGGGACCACCGGTGTGCCCAAAGGCGTTGCGGTCACCCATCGCAACGTCACCCAGTTGTTCGACGGTCTGGACATCGGTATCCCGCTGTCCTCGGAGCAGGTCTGGACCCAGTTCCACTCCTGTTCCTTCGACTTCTCGGTGTGGGAGATCTGGGGCGCGCTGCTGCACGGCGGCCGCCTGGTGGTGGTGCCCGACGCGGTGGCCCGCTCCGCGGCGGACTTTCACTCCTTGCTCGTTCGCGAAGGGGTGACGGTCTTCGCCCAAACGCCTTCTGCGGTCAGCATGCTGCCGACGGCGGGCCTGGAGTCCGCGACCCTGATCATCGGCGCCGAGCCCTGCCCGCCGGAACTGGTCGACCGCTGGGCAGCCCGTGGGCCGATGCTCAATGTCTACGGACCGACCGAGACCACCATGTGGGTCACCAAGAGCGCGCCGTTGCGGCCCGGCACCGGTGCTCCGCCGATCGGCTCGCCGGTACCGGGCGCAGCGATGTTCGTGCTCGACGACTGGCTACGCCCGGTGCGACCCGGCGCCATCGGTGAGCTCTACGTGGCGGGCCGCGGCGTGGGGATCGGCTACTGGCGCCGATCCGCCCTGACGGCGACACGATTCGTGCCCTGCCCGTTCGGTGCGGCGGGCGACCGCATGTACCGCACCGGCGACCTGGTCCGCTGGGGCCAGGACGGGCAGCTGCAGTACTTCGGCCGCGCCGACGAGCAGGTCAAGATCCGCGGCTTCCGCATCGAACTCGGCGACGTGCGGTCGGCGCTGGCCGCGGTGGACGGGGTGGAGCAGGCGGTGGTGATCGCCCGCGACAAACGCCTCGTCGGCTACATCACCGGCACCGCCGAGCCGGCGGCGGCCCGCGCCGCGCTGGCCGAACGGCTGCCGGGATACATGGTGCCCGCCGCGATCATCGGACTGGACGCCCTGCCCGTCACGGTCAACGGCAAACTGGACACCCGCGCCTTGCCTGACCCGGACTACGCCGGCGGCCGGTACCGCGCCCCGGGCAGCCCGGCCGAGGAGATTCTGGCCGGCGTCTACGCGCAGGTCCTCGACGTCGACCGGGTCGGTGTCGACGACTCGTTCTTCGACCTCGGCGGCGATTCGCTGTCGGCGATGCGCCTGGTGGCGGCCATCAATGCGGCGCTGAACGTCGAGCTGCCGGTGCGCGCCGTATTCGAAGCGCCCACCGTGGCGCAGTTGGCCGCCCGGCTCGGCGACGGTACCGCTGACGATGCGGGCCGGCTCCAGCCGCTGCGGCCCGCCGAGCGGCCCGCGGTCATCCCGTTGTCGTTCGCGCAGAACCGATTGTGGATCATCGACCAGTTGCACGGCCCATCGGCGGTCTACAACATGGCGGCGGCGCTGCGGCTGACCGGTGGCCTGGATGCGGCGGCGCTGGGCGCCGCACTGGCCGACGTGGTCGCGCGGCACGAGAGCCTGCGCACCGTCTTCGCCGCCCCCGAAGGGACACCGCAGCAGGTCGTCGTTCCCGCGGAGCTGGCCGGCTTCGGCTGGGACGTCATCGACGCCGACGGCTGGTCACCGGCACAGCTACAGGAGGCCTTGGAGGCCGCCGCCCGTGAGCCGTTCGACCTGGCAACCGATATTCCGTTGCGGGTCAGCCTCTTCCGGGTCGCCGACGAGGAGCACCTGATGGTGGCCGTCGTCCATCACATCGCCGCCGACGGCTGGTCGCTGCGTCCGCTGGTGGCCGACCTGGGCGTGGCATACGCCTGCCGGTGCGCGGGCCAGGCGCCGGACTGGGCGCCGCTACCGGTGCAGTACGTGGACTACACACTATGGCAGCGAACACAATTCGGCCTTTTGGAGGACAGCCACAGCAGGGTGGCCGATCAGCTGGCGTACTGGGAGCACGCGCTGGCCGGACTTCCGGAGCGCCTCGAGCTGCCCACCGACCGGCCCTACCCGCTGATGGCGGACATGGCCGGAGCGACGGTTGCCGTCGACTGGCCGGCGGCTCTGCAAGCGCAGATCGCCGAGCTGGCGCGCGCGCAGAACGCGACGAATTTCATGGTGGTGCAGTCCGGACTGCTGGCCCTGCTGTCGATCTTGGGCGCGAGTACCGATGTGGCCGTGGGCTTCCCGATCGCAGGCCGGCGCGACCCGGCCCTGGACGATCTGGTCGGCTTCTTCGTCAACACCCTGGTGCTGCGCGCCGACACCGGCGACGACCCGACATTCGCGGAGCTGCTCGGGCAGGTGCGCACCCGCAGCCTGGAGGCCTTCGAGCACCAGGATGTGCCGTTCGAGGTGCTGGTGGAGCGGCTCAACCCGGTCCGCAACCTGACCCACCATCCCCTGGTGCAGGTCATGCTGGCCTGGCAGAACTTCGCGGGCCAGCACGACCCGGCGACCGGTTCCGGGTTGAAGGGCCTTGATGTCGCCTCGATTCCGCTGGGCACCCAGTCGGCCCGGATGGACCTGACCTTCTCGCTGTCCGAGCGCTGGACCGCGACCGGCGCCCCCGCGGGCATCGGCGGCGAGGTGGAATTCCGCACCGACGTGTTCGACGCCGCCACGGTCGAAGCGATGATCACCCGGCTGGAACGGATTCTGACGGCGCTGACCGCCGATCCGCAGCGCGCGTTGTCGGCGGTCGGTCTGCTCGACGACGCCGAACGCGCGCGCCTCGACGAACTCGGCAACCGGGCGGTGCTCGGCGGAGCCACCGGGGACGCATCCCTGCCTGCGGCGTTCGCCGCGCAGGTGCTGCGCACGCCCGCAGCGCCGGCACTCACCTGCGGTGAGGACACCCTGACGTACGCGGAACTGGACGTCGCGTCCAACCGGCTGGCACATCTGCTGGCCGGTCTCGGTGCGGGTCCGGGACAGACTGTGGCCCTGCTGTTCTCGCGATCGGCCGAGGCGATCGTGTCGATTCTGGCGGTGCTCAAGACGGGAGCGGCCTACCTGCCGGTCGACCCCGCCCTGCCTGCGGCGCGGGTCGGATTCATGCTCGGCGACGCCGCGCCGGTCGCCGCCGTCACCACCGGCGACCTGGCCGACCGGCTCACCGAACACGGAGTGCCCGTCGTCGACGCGCACGATCCCGAGGTGGCGGCACAATCGGCGACGGCGCTGCCGGTGCCGGACGCGTCGGATCTCGCCTACCTGATCTACACCTCGGGCACCACCGGGCTGCCCAAGGGCGTCGCCCTCACTCATCGAAATGTGTTCTCCCTGCTGGATTCCGTGGGCGCGGAGCTGCCGACCGGCGGTGTGTGGAGCCAGTGGCATTCGCTTGCCTTCGACGTCTCGGTGTGGGAGATTTTCGGTGCGTTGCTGCACGGCGCCCGGCTGGTGGTGGTACCCGAGTCGGTGGCGCGCGCACCCGAAGAGCTGCACGCCCTGCTGGTCGCCGAGGGCGTGGATGTCCTCACCCAAACCCCCTCCGCGGCAATGATGTTGTCCGCACAGGGCCTGGAGTCGACGACGCTCGTGGTGGCGGGTGAGGCGTGCCCCACCGAACTGGTCGACCGGTGGGCGGCCGATCACCTGATGATCAACGCCTACGGTCCCACCGAGGCCACCATCTACGCCGCGGTCAGCGCTCCGCTGCACGCGGGCTCCGGGGTGGTGCCGATCGGGAAGCCGGTGCCCGCCGCGGCCTCGTTCGTTCTGGACCAGTCGTTGCGTCCGGTGCCGATCGGCGTGGTCGGCGAACTGTACGTGGCGGGTGCGGGCGTTGCCGCCGGGTATGTGCGGCGCGGCGGGTTGAGCGCGTCGCGGTTCGTGGCCTGCCCGTTCGGCGCGCCGGGGCAACGGATGTACCGCACCGGCGACCTGGTCCGCTGGGGAGCGGATGGGCAGCTGCAGTATCTGGGCCGGGCCGACGAGCAGGTCAAGATCCGCGGCTATCGCATCGAATTGGGCGATGTGCGCACCGCTCTGGCGGCACTGGACGGCGTGCAGCAGGCGGCCGTCATCGCCCGCGAGGACCGCCCCGGCGACAAGCGGTTGGTCGGCTACATCACCGGGACGGCCGACCCGGCCGAGGCCCGGGCGGCGCTCGGTGCGCACCTGCCCTCCTACATGGTGCCTGCCGCGGTGGTGGCCGTGCCCGCACTTCCCTTGACGCCCAACGGAAAACTCGACAAACGGGCGCTTCCGGCGCCGACCTACGCCGACGCCGACCGATACCGCGCACCGGACACCGCCGTCGAGGAGATCCTGGCCGCGATCTACGCCGAGGTGCTCGGGCTGGAACTTGCGGCCGTCGGCATCGATGACCCGTTCTTCGAACTCGGTGGCGACAGCATCATGTCGATGCAGGTGGTGGCCAGGGCAAGGACCGCGGGGCTGGTGTGCCGGCCGCGTGACATCTTCGTCGAGCAGACGGTGGCGCGGCTGGCGCTGGTCGTCACACCGGAAGACGACGCGGCCGACGGTGACCGCGACGAGTGGTCCGGCCCGCTGCCCGCGACCCCGATCATGCGCTGGCTGGCCGCGGTACCCGGCCCCGTCGACCAGTTCAACCAGACCGTGGTGGTGCGGGCCCCCGAGGGCGCCACCCAGGACGAGGCCGCAATCCTGCTGCAGGCCTTGCTCGATCGGCACGCCATGTTGCGCCTGAGGGTGGGCCCGGACTGGGCGCTGTCCGTGCCGCAGGCCGGCGCGCTCGATGCCCGTGACCACCTGTACGCGGTGAGCGAACTGTCCGACGACGCCGTCGTCGCGGCGCGGTCACGGCTGAACCCTGCCGCGGGCATGATGCTGAGCGCACTGTGGGCCGACGCGACCCGCGAGCTGGTGCTGATCGTCCACCATCTCGCCGTCGACGGTGTCTCCTGGCGAATCCTGTTGGAGGATCTGAACATCGCCTGGGCGCAGCACCGCGCGGGCGGGCCGGTCGTGTTGCCCGGCGTGGGCACGTCCTTCGCCCGCTGGGCGCAGATCCTGAACGCCTACGCGGATAGCGCGGAAGTCGCCGCCCAGGCGGATGCGTGGCGGCGGGTCGCGGCCACCCCCGCGTTGTTCGCGGCGGTCCGGCCCGACGTCGACACCTACGCCGGCGCCGGGCGACTGTCTGTCACGCTGGACGACGCCGGCACCGTCGCGGCCCTGCTGGGTGACGTGCCCGCCGCGTTCCACGCCGGCATCAACGACATCCTGTTGATCGCATTCGCCTTGGCGACAGCAGAATTCACCGGGTCGGGAGCCGCGCCGATCGGCATCGACGTCGAAGGCCACGGTCGCCAGGAGCAGCTGGGTCGTACCGTCGACCTGTCCCGCACCGTCGGCTGGTTCACGACCAAGTACCCCGTCGCACTCAGCCTCGGCGAGGTGACCTGGCAGCAGGTACTCGCCGGTGACCCGGCGCTGGGCGCGGCGCTCAAGGACGCCAAGGAACAGCTGCGCGCCCTGCCCGACGGCCTCACCTACGGTGCGCTGCGGTATCTGTCCGCCGACACCAACCTGGCGGGGCCGGACCCGACGATCGGCTTCAACTACCTGGGCCGCCTCGGCGGCGGACCCGAACTGTCCGGCGAGTTCTGGCAGCTTTCCCGGGACGGCGCCGCCGCGACGGAGGTCAGCACCGCGGTGCCGATGCCGTTGATGCACACCGTGGAACTCAACGCCGGCACCGTGGACACCGACACCGGTCCGCAGCTGTACGCCAACTGGACATGGGCGCCATCGGCACTCGATGAGGAGCAGGTCGCGCGGCTGAGCCGATTGTGGTTCGAGGCGCTCACCGGTATCTGTGCGCACGTCCGCGGCGGCGGAGGTGGCCTGACACCGTCGGACGTGGCGCCCGTGCGGATCAGCCGGCTCCAGATCGAGGAGTTGCAGCGGCAGTTCCGCATCGCCGACATCCTGCCGGTGACACCGTTGCAACACGGCATGCTCTTCCACACCGGGCAATCCGGTGCCGAGGGGATGTACGCCGTACAGCTCGATCTGACCGTGGCCGGCGCACTGGACCCGCAGCGGCTGCTCGACGCGACGCACACGGTGCTGCACCGGCACCCGCACGTGGCGGCCCGGTTCATCCAGCGCTTCGGTGAGCCGATGCAAATCATCCCCGCCGATCCGGAATTCGGTTGGACCCATGTGCAATTGGCCACCGAGGACGACATCGCGCGGTTCTGTGCGACCGAGCGTGCCGCCGTCGGGGACCTGGAACACCGGCCGCCGTTCCGGGTTGCCCTGATCAGCACCGCCGAACACCAGCATCGGCTGGTGCTGACCAATCACCACATCGTGATGGACGGCTGGTCGATGCCGATCCTGCTGAGCGAGATCTTCGCCGCCTACTACGGGCAGCGCCTGCCGTCCGCGCCCTCCTACCGGAAGTTCATCGGTTGGCTGGCCGAGAGGGATCTGGATGCGGCACGTGCGGCCTGGTCGGCGGTGCTGGCCGGGCTGGGCACCCCCACCCTGGTCGGGTCGCCGCACCGAACCGGCCAGACCGCGAAAGACGTTCGCAGCTTCCGGCTTTCGGCGACCATCAGCCGAGCGGTCGACGAGCTGGCCCGCTCCCAGCGGACCACCGCCAATGTCGTCCTGCAGGGCGCGTTCGCGCAGCTGCTGGCCGGACTGACCGGTCAGCGCGACATCGTCTTCGGCACCGCCGTGTCGGGCCGGCCCGCCGATATGGCCGGCGCGGACGCGATGGTCGGCCTGATGATCAACACCGTGCCGGTGCGCGCCACGCTCACCTCGACGACCAGCACCGCCGGGCTGCTCGCGCAGCTGCAGCACGACCACAACGCGACCCTCGATCACCAGCACCTCGGACTCGGCGAGATGCACCGGATCACTGGACAGACACAGCTTTTCGACACCTTGTTCGCCTACGAGAACTATCCCGTCCAGACCGGTGCACCCGGCGACGACGAGCTGGCGATCACCGCGTTCACCAGCCACGAGCAGAATCACTACCCGCTGACGGTGCAGGTCGCGCCCGGCCAGGAACTGGGTCTACGCATCGAATTCGACACCCACGTCTTCGATGCGGCCGACATCGATGCGCTGGCGCAACGGTTCGAGCGGGTCTTGGTCGCGATGACGGCCGAACCAGCCGGGCGGCTGTCGTCGATCGACCTACTCGGCGCGGGCGAACACGCCGAAGTGGCCGCACTCACGCGCCGGGGCGGGCAGCCGGCCCCCGAGATATCCCGGTCCCTGCCTGAGTTGTTCGCCGCGCAGGTGGCCCGCACTCCGGCAGCGGGGGCGGTCACCCACTGTGGACGGACGCTCACCTACGCCGAACTCGACGCGGACTCCGACCGGCTGGCGCAGCTGCTGTCCGAACGTGGTGCGGGCCCCGGACAGGCGGTGGCGCTGCTGTTCTCGCGGTCGGTCGAAGCCATCGTCTCGATCCTGGCGGTACTCAAGACCGGGGCGGCCTATCTGCCGATCGACCCGACACTGCCGGCGGAGCGCGTCGAGATCATGCTGGCCGATATCGCGCCCGTCGTCGCGGTCACCGCGGGCGAGTGGGCCGCCAACCTCGGCGCCGTGCCCGTCGTGAACCTCGACGAGGTCGACCTCACAGCCGAACCGCGCACCACGCCTGCGGGGCCCGCGGTCGACGACATCGCCTACGTCATCTACACCTCGGGCACCACCGGCGTCCCCAAAGGTGTGGCCGTCACGCATCGCAACGTCACCGCACAGTTCGACTCACTGCGCGCCGGCCTCCCGCCCGGCCAGGTGTGGACCCAATGCCACTCCTACGCCTTCGATTTCTCGGTGTGGGAGATCTGGGGTCCCCTGCTGCACGGTGGTCGTCTGGTCATCGTGCCGGAATCCGTCACCGCCGACCCAGATGAGTTCCATGCCCTACTGAGCGCCGAGCAGGTCACCGTGCTGACCCAGACCCCCTCGGCGGCAGCGGTTCTGTCGCCGGCGAAGCTGGGATCGACCGCGCTGGTGGTGGGCGGTGAAACCTGCCCCGGCGAGCTCGTGGACCGCTTGGCCGCCGACCGTCCGATGATCAATGCGTACGGGCCGACCGAGGCGACCGTCTACGCGTCGATGACGGCGCCGCTGCAACCGGGCCCGACCGCGGTGTCGATCGGTTCGGCGGTCCCCGGCGCGGAACTGTTCGTGCTCGATCCCTGGCTGCGCCCGGTGCCCCCCGGTGCGGTCGGTGAGTTGTACGTCGCCGGAACGGGCGTCGGCGTCGGATACGTGCACCGGTCCGGTCGCACCGCCGAACGCTTCGTGGCCAACCCCTTCAGCGCGGGCACCCGCATGTACCGCACCGGGGACCTGGTGCGGTGGCGCGCCGACGGGCAGCTGGACCATCTGGGCCGGGCCGACGACCAGGTCAAGATCCGCGGCTACCGGATCGAATTGGGCGATGTACAGACGGCATTGGGCCGAATCGACGGCGTCCGGCAGGCCGCGGTCCTCGCCAGAGAGGACCGGCCGGGGGACAAACGCCTCGTCGGCTACGTCACGGGTGCGGTCGATGCCGTCGCGGTCCGCGCCGCGCTCGCCGAGCGGCTGCCCGCGCACATGATCCCCGCGGCCGTGGTGGTGCTGCCGGAGTTGCCGATCACGGCCAACGGCAAGCTCGACAGCCGCGCCCTGCCCGCCCCGGAGCTGCGCGCGGGTGAGTACGTCGCGCCCGGCAATCCCACGGAGCGGGCGCTGGCCGGCATCTTCGGGACGGTCCTCGGCGTCGAACGGGTCGGCGCCGACGAATCGTTCTTCGATCTGGGTGGCGACAGCATCTCCGCGATGCGTCTGATCGCGGCCATCAAGGCAGACCTCGATGTGGACCTGTCGGTGTCAACCGTCTTCGAGGCACCGACCGTACACGCGATGAGCGAGCGCCTGTCGTCGCCGTCCGCATCCGGGGTGGAGATCGTCCCGGTGCAAACCCTCAAGGGCGGCAACGGTGTTCCGCTGTACTGCCTACACGCCGTGAGCGGACTCAGCTGGCCCTACCAGACGCTCGGCGGCCACCTGGACGGTCCGATCATCGGCATCCAGCAGGCCGGCGGGACGGTCCCGGGATCGCTGCGCGAGATGGCCGCGGAGTATGCGGACCGCATACAGGCCTTGGACCCGGCCGGGCCGTATCACCTGCTCGGCTGGTCGTTCGGCGGTGTCGTCGCCCACGCGGTCGCCGCCGAACTGCAGCGCCGGGGCGCCGATGTCGCACGGCTGATCCTGCTCGACGCCGAGCCGGCGCTCAACGGACACGCCACCCGCGCCGTGGACCGGGCGCAACTCGACGCCGTGGCGGGATCCGAGCTGCCGGGCTATGGCCGCCTCCTCGAGCAGTTGGTGGCGAACTTCGACACCAACGTCGGGCTGTACGGTGCCCACGAAGCCGGCGTGTTCCGTGGCGACATGCTGGTCTTCGCCGCGGAGCGCGACGGGCACGACCGCAGCGCGACGTTGCGGCAGATGTGGCGCCCGCACGCCACCGGTGCGATCACCGTGCATCCGGTCGACTGCACCCATCAGGAGATGCTCAGCGCCGAGGTACTGAGTCGGTATGGCGACCAACTCGCCCGTGAGACGATGTGAGCTTGATCTGGCCGCGCAGGCCGCGCCGTGACCCCGTCGAGAGGTCAGCGGTTGGCGGCATCTTCGAGCGACTGGCACATCTCGTGGTGCGCCGGCCGTGGTGGGTCATCTGCGCCTGGCTGATCCTCGTGGCGGTGCTGTCGGTGGCGGTCCCGCCACTGATGAAACTGGCCAGCGACCGTAATCAGGAACTGCTGCCTGCCAATTCCGCCGTCATGGCCGCGACACGCAACATGACCGCGGCTTTCAACGAACCCGGCATCCAGAACATCGCCCTGGTGGTCCTCACCAACGAGAACGGGCTCACCAAGACGGACGAGGACGTCTACCGCAACCTCGTGGACCGACTGCACCACGAGAGCAACGATGTCGTGATGGTGCAGGACTTCGTCTCGCAGCCACCGCTGCGGGACGTGATGGAGAGCAAGGACCACAAGGCGTGGTTCATCCCCGTCGGCATCACCGGTGAACTGGGGTCGCCCGAGTCCGGGGCCGCCTATCAGCGGGTCGTCACCACGGTGAGCGACACCGTCGCGGGGTCCGATCTGGACATGCACATGACGGGACTGACCGCCACCGTCTCAGAACGCGAAGAGATCGGGCTGCGCGACCTGCGGGTGATCGAGACCGCGACCGTCGCCATGGTGCTGGTGATCCTGCTGGTGGTGTACCGCAACATCGTCACGATGCTGGTGCCGCTGGTGACCATCAGCGTGACGCAGGCGGCGGCCACGCAGGTGGTGGCCGCGCTGGCGCAGATGGGTCTGGCCATCTCGCAGCAGACGCTGGTGTTCATGAGCGCGATGATGATCGGCGCCGGAGTCGATTACGCCGTGTTCCTGATCAGCCGATATCACGAATATCTGCGCCAGGGAGTGGAATCCGATCAGGCCGTGGCCCGGGCGCTCATCGCCATCGGTAAGGTGATCGCCGCTTCCGCTGCGACGGTCGCCGTCACGTTCCTGGGTATGGGCTTCACCTCACTCAAGGTGTTCTCCACGACCGGACCGGCGCTGGCGGTGTCGATCGCCGTGGCGTTCCTGGCGTCGATCACCCTGCTGCCGGCGATCCTCACGCTCACCGGCCGCAGGGGCTGGGTCAAGCCGAAACGCGAGCTCACCAACAAGTTCTGGCGCCGATCCGGGATCAACATCGTGCGCCACCCGGTGGCCCATCTGGTGGGCAGCCTGGTCATCCTGATCCCACTGGCCGCCTGTGTGCTGTTGCTGCACACCAGTTATGACGCGCGTACCTCTCTGCCGGCGGCAGCGGAGAGCAATGTCGGCATGGCCGCGATCGAACGGCACTTCCCGGCCAGCCTCACCGCGCCGCAGTACGTGTTCATCCAGTCCCCGCATGATCTGCGGACCACCAAGGCGCTGGCCGATCTGGAGCAGTTGGCGCAGCGGGTCGCCCAATTGCCGGATATCTCTGCGGTGCGCGGCGTCACCCGCCCCACCGGTGTGCCGCTGGAGCAGGCCACGCTGAGCTACCAGGCAGGCGAGATCGGCAACAAACTCGCGGACGCCACCGCCAAGATCACCGCGAGCACCGACGCCCGGGCGGCGCTCACCGGCGGCGCCGACAAGCTGGCCGACAGCCTCGCGACGGTGCGCGGTCAGCTGACCAAGACCACCGGGGTGCTCGACAATCTGAGCAAGACGCTGTCGGGGATGCGGAACGCGCTCCCGAGTTCCGAGGAGCTGCAGAAGGTCATCGGCCGCGATTCGTTCCTGCCGGACATGGCGCAGTTCAACGATTCGCTGTGGCTCAACGACACCACCCTGGAAACGATGAAGGCCGACCCGAACTGCGGGCTCGACGAGAAGTGCGCCAGTGACCGAGATCGGTTGCAGCGCATGTCGGATGTGTTGCACAAGGTGGGGCCGACCCTGGACGCAGCCACCAAAGCCATGAACTCCCTGGGCCTGAGCGGCGGGTCCGGCGGACCGGGCGGCGGATCCGGAGGACTCCAGAAGCAACTGTCCTCTCTCGACCAGGGGGCCGCCGCACTGGCCGAGGGCAGCCGCAAGATCGCCGACGGAGTGCGGATTCTCGACGATCAGACCAAACAGCTCGGCGAAGGCCTGTCGCGCGCATCGGCCTTCCTGCTGTCGATGAAACTCAATGCGAAAGATCCCGGCGCGGCGGGTTTCTATGTGTCCCCCGAGATTCTGGGCAATGATCGCTTCAAGGATCTGGTCAAGGTGTTCATGTCCGCCGACGGGCATTCGGCCCGCTACCTGGTCGAGTCCAGCCTCAACCCGTATGACACCACGGCGATGGATCAGGTGAAGACCATCCTCGCCACGGCGCGGGGTGCGCAGGTCAACACGTCGCTGGCCGATGCGTCGATATCGATGTCCGGCATGACGCCGTACTACAGCGAGCTGCGCGACTACTACAACCACGACCTCGAGTTCATCGTCCTGATGACCGTCGTGGTGGTGTTCCTGATCCTCGTCCTCCTGTTGCGGGCAGTGGTGGCACCGCTCTATCTCGTTGGCACGGTGATTCTTTCGTGCCTGTCGTCGTTGGGCATCGGCGTCATCGTGCTGCAGCTGATCGGTGGCCAGTTCATGTCCGCCAGCACACCGGGGATGGCGTTCATCGTCCTGGTGGCCGTCGGTGCCGACTACAACATGCTGTTGATCTCCCGAATACGCGACGAGTCCCCGCACGGCATCCGGTCCGGTGTCATCCGCACGGTGCGCTCCACCGGCAGCGTGATCACCTCGGCGGGCATGATCTTCGCCGCGCCCATGTTCGCGATGCTGTTCAGCAGTATCGGCTCAATGGTGCAGGGCGGCTTCATCATCGGTGTCGGGCTGTTGCTGGACACCCTGTTGGTGCGCACCATCACGGTGCCCGCCCTCGCGGTGCTGGTGGGCAAGTACAACTGGTGGCCGTCCGGCCGCGCCAAACCCCGCGCATCGGAGCACGCCGACCCGCCGCCACTGGAGCTGCAGGACGCCTAGTTGTCGCTGGGTGGGGGTGGTGGTTCGAATGGTGTGTACCACCACCATTGGGCGCGTTCGCCGGTCGGCCCTTTGTA
Source organism: Mycobacterium sp. P2_H7 (assembly GCF_056403275.1). Lineage (NCBI taxonomy): Bacteria > Bacillati > Actinomycetota > Actinomycetes > Mycobacteriales > Mycobacteriaceae > Mycobacterium > Mycobacterium sp. P2_H7. Next base: position 254,356 of record NZ_JBFUFU010000003.1, read on the forward strand.
GGGTTCGACGTCCGGTGGTGGGGTTGTGGGTGGTCGGGCCAGTGATCCGCGGTTCAGAGGTTTTCCGGCGTCGTCGGTGACGACGAGCCGGTCGGCGGGCCCGGTGATCGTGATGCCACCGCGGTGATGCAACCGGTGGTGGTAGGGGCAGAGCAGGATCAGATTGTCGAGTTCGGTGGTGCCGCCGTCTTCCCAGTGGGTGATGTGGTGGGCGTGCAACCCGCGGGTGGCGCCGCAGCCGGSGACCGCGCAGCAGCGGTCGCGGTGCTCCAGCGCGCGGCGTAGTCGGCGGTTGATGGTGCGGGTGGCCCGTCCGGCGCCGATGGGTTGGCCGTCGCGGTGGAACCASACTTCGCAGGTGGCGTCGCAGAGCAGGTATCGGCGGTCTTCGTCGGTCAGGACGGGSCCSAGGTGTAGGGCGGCGGGYTGGTCGATGTCGACGTGCACGATGACGGTGGTGTGYTGGCCGTGGGGGCGGCGGGCGACGTCGGCGTCCCAGCCGGCGTCGACGAGGCTCATGAACGCRTCCACRTTGGTGGGGAACGGAACGTCACCCTGGTGGTCGGCGATCAGTTTGTCGCGGTGGGATTGGTGTGCGGC